>NZ_JBHYHC010000035.1:0-80409 GCF_042738955.1 Umezawaea sp. NPDC059074 | reverse complement strand
GTTTTACGTCCACAGTGGATGTAACGGACGGCCCGGCGGGCACGACGTCATGAGGTCGCAGCCGTTCGCCTCGGGAGTGCCCAGATGTCGTTGGACCAGGCCGTCCAGAAGCCGAAGAACAGCCTGAAGTGGCTCTGGGTCGTCGGTCTCGTGGGAGCGCTCGTCGTCTTCGGCGTCATCGCCACGGGCGGCAACGGCAACACCACCCCGACCGCCACCCCCACGACCTCCACCCCACCCCCCAAGCCCGGCCTGGAAGTCCCGCCCAGTGCCCCGGCGGTACCGCCGACGCCCGTGCACATCGTGGTGTTCGAGGTGACCGGGGCGGGCACGGGCACCGCCACGTACAGCACCGACGGCACCGGCGGAACCATGGCGGCCACCGACGTCCCCCTGCCGTGGACCACGACCGTCGAACTCCCGGTCGACCCCGGCCAGCAGGCGATCAGCCTGGTGGCGGAGGCGGGACCGGGAACGCTGGAGATCAGCGCGAAGATCACCGTCGACGGCCAGGTCGTCCGCGAGGGCAAGTCCGGCGGCACGTACCTCTCGGTGTCCCTGAACGCGACCGTGGGCGGGTAGCCGAAGTCCCCGCCACCCGGAGGTGAGCGGGGACTTCGCGGTCAGAGGGCTACGGGCACTGCTTCCAGGCGAAGTGGTAGGTCGTCTCGATCGTGCCGTCGGTGGAGTCCATCGCCATGAAGCTGGTGGTCTTCGTCGGGTCGGAGGTGCCCGCCGCCACGCGGAGTTCGGTGTTGATGTTGAAGTTGCGGCGCTCACCGCACGGGGAGTAGACGATCGCGGCCACCTCCGTGGTGTCGGTGGCCTGCCAGTCGTCGCTGAACGGGCCGTTGTAGGTGTGGGACTTGTACGCCGTGGGTGACATGCCCTGGAAGTAGTAGTTGGCCCGTTCCGTGCCGCTGGCACCTCGCTCCAGGTGGGCGAAGCCGCGGTAGTCGGCCTGGGCGATGCCGTAGGTGAAGCCCTGCGGGACGTTGACGCGCAGGTTGAGCTGGCAGTTCTTCCGGAAGTCGGTGGGCAGGGCGCCGATGCCGACCTGGGCGAGGAAGTCGCTGTAGGTCACCGTGAACGCCTTGTTGTCCGGGGAGACCGCCACCGCCGCCGTGCCCGCCGGGCAGCCCGAGCCGTTCACGGTCACGACGTCGATCGTGATGTGGTCCGGCGGGGGAACGGTGTTCGGCGCGCCGCCGGGAGGGAACGTGATCGCGAGGGACAACAGGGCAGCCGTGATCGCACTGGGCATGGTGCACCTTTCTGATGCGGTGAGTGGCGGCGCGACGAAATGAAAACGTTCCAGAGGGAGGTGAAAACGTTCCTGGCGGCCCTGAAAACGTTACGGGCAGTGCTTCCACGCGAAGTGGAATGTCGTCTTGACGCTTCCGTCCGTGGAATCCATCGCCATAAAACTGGTCGTTTTCGAGATGTCCGACGTGCCCGCGCTCACGCGCAATTCGGTGTTCACGTTCAGGATCCGCTGCTCGCCGCACGGGGCGAAGACGATCGACGCGACCTCGGTCTTGTCGGTCGTCTGCCAGTCGTCGCTGAGCGGCCCGCTGAACGGGTGGGTCGCCCCCGTGGACGGTGATCCGGAGAAGTAGTAGCTCGCCTTCTCCGTGCCCTTCGCGCCCGCCGCGAGGTGGGCGAAGCCGCGGTAGTCGGCCTGTGCGATTCCGTAGGTGAAGCCCTGCGGGTAGTTCACCCGCAGGCTGAGCTGGCAGTTCTTCCGGAAGTCGGTCGGTCCAGCGCCGACGCCGATCTGGGCGAGGAAGTCGCTGTAGGTCACGGTGAACGCGGTGTTGTCCGCCGCCGGGGCCACGGCCGCGGTGCCCGCCGGGCACCCCGATCCGTTGACCGTGACGACGGTGACCGTGATCCGGTCGTCCGGTGGTGAATCGGCGTCCGCGGTCGGGCCCGCGACCGTCGACAAAGCCAGGACGGCAGCAGCCATCGCAGTGAGCATGGGGATACCTTTCCGATACCTCGGCCTGATGGCGGCGCAGGATTCGAACGGTAGCGCACGCCCGTTGTGAGGTCATCGGGCTGGATGGAGTAAAAATTCCCACACATTTTACCGGCGGCGAATGGAAAAGGTTCTCCGTCGCCGTCGGAAATTCACCGGTTGACTCGAGAAATGGGTCAGCGCACTCCGCGCGGCCGGAACTGGACGCTGACGCGCGGCCCCACGGGTTTCGCAGTCTTCGGGATCGCGTGCTCCCACGTCCGCTGGCACGAGCCGCCCATGACGATCAGGTCGCCGTGGCCCAGCGCGTGCCGCACGGTCGCGCCGCCGCCGCGCGGCCGCAGCAGCAGGGCGCGCGGCGCGCCGACGGACACGATCGCGACCATCGTGTCCTCGGTCGCCCCGCGGCCGATCGTGTCGCCGTGCCACGACACGCTGTCGCGCCCGTCGCGGTAGTAGCACAGGCCCGCCGTCCGGAACGGCTCGCCGAGTTCGGCGGCGTAGTGCTCGCTCAACGCCTCGCGGGCCGCGGTCAGCACCGGGTGCGGCAGCGGCGCGCGCTCGTCGTAGAAGCACAGCAGGCGCGGCACGTCGACGACCCGGTCGTACATCTGCCGCCGCTCGGCCACCCACGGCACGCCCTCGGCCAGTTCGGCGAACAGGTCGGTCGCGCCGGTGAGCCACCCCGGCCGCAGGTCGACCCACGCGGTGTCGTCCAGCCGCGTCCGCCGCACGGTCAGCGGGCGGAGGCCGACCGCCTCGGAGTCGTCGAACAGCGATGCCTGCACGCCGACCAGCGTAACCCAGCTCGAACGGGTGTTCGACTGTGGACATTCTGTCCAAACGGGAACTACTGTCCAGGTCATGCCATCCCTTCCCGACTTCCGGCTGGAGAAGCACTTCTCCCGGTGGGAGTTCGCCGCCCGCTACCACCTGACCGCCTCCGACGCGCAGACCCTGTCGCTGGCCGAGTTGCTGGCGCTGGCCGACGACGACGGGCGCGAGCGGTGGGAGTCGCTGCACCTGGGCTACACCGAGACGTGGGGCCTGCCCGCGCTGCGCGAGGCCGTCGCCGCGACCTACGACCACGTGGCCGCCGAGGACGTGCTGTGCTTCGCCGGGGCGGAGGAGGCGCTGTACCTGGCGATGACGACGCTGCTGGAGCCCGGCGACCACGTCGTCGTGGTCACGCCGAACTACCAGGCCGCCGAGACGGTCCCGCTCGCGCTGTGCGAGGTGTCCGGGGTGGCGCTGCGCGAGGACGACGGGTGGGCGCTCGACGTGGACGCCGTGGAGGCGGCGCTGCGGCCGAACACCCGGATGGTGTCGGTCAACTTCCCCAACAACCCGACCGGCGCGGTGCCCGACCCGGCTACATGGGCGCGGCTCGTGGCGCTGTGCGACGAGCGCGGCGTGCTGCTGTTCAGCGACGAGGTCTACCGCGGCCTGGAGAGCGGTCCCGCGCTGCCGCAGGCGGCCGACCTGTCGCCGACCGCGCTGTCGTTGAACGTCATGTCGAAGGCCTACGGCCTGCCGGGGCTGCGGATCGGCTGGATCGCCTGCCGCGACCGGGCGCTGCTGGCCCGGCTGGAGGGCGCGAAGCACTACACGTCGATCTGCAACTCCGCGCCCAGCGAGGTGCTGGCGCTCATCGCGCTCCGGGCGGGCGACCGGATCCTCGCGCGCAACCGGCGGATCATCGACGACAACCTGCCGGTGTTCGACGCCTTCTTCGCCCGGTTCCCCGAGCTGTTCGAGTGGGCCCCGCCGCAGGGCGGCTGCGTGGCCTACCCGCGTTACCTCGGGGCCGACGGCGTGGAGGCGATGTGCGCCGACCTGGTGGCGGAGGAAGGCGTCCTGCTGCTGCCGGCAAGCGTTTACCGCTCGGACCTGACACCCACGCCCGAGGACCGGTTCCGGATCGGCGTGGGCCGCGTCGGACCAGGTGAGGGGCTCGACCGGTGGGCGGACTGGCTCGAACGACGGGGCTGACGGTGGGGCCGACGGCGGCCACGGAGGCGTGTCGGCATTGCGGCCGAGCCCTCCGGGGTAGGAGCCTGGTGGCATGAACGTGCCACACGGGGTCGCCTCCGGACTGGTCGCCGCGGGCCTCGGCGACCACGCAGCGCTGTCCGGGCTGCCCCGGCGACCCAGGGTCAAGCTCGTCGCCACGCACGTCGGCACGTCCACGGTCGTGCTGGAGATCGGCGGGTTGACCCTGGTCACCGACCCGGTGTTCGACGCCCCGAGGGCGTACCGCTGCGGGACCGCGGTCCTGGAGCACACCGAGGGCCCGGCCGTGGCGCTCACGGACCTGCCCCCGGTCGACGCCGTGCTGCTCAGCCACGACGACCACCCGGACAGCCTGGACGCGGCGGGCCGCACGCTGCTCGACGGCCGCCCGGTGGTGACGACGATCGCGGGCGCGGCCCGGATCGGCGGCGGCGCGGTCGGGCTGGAGGCGTGGTCCGCGCACGAGCTGACCGTCGGGGACCGCACGCTCCGCATCACCGCCACCCCGTGCGTCCACGGCCGGTGCGTCGAGGTGATCGGGTTCGTCATCGAGGTCCCCGGCGAGTCCGAGGCCGTCTACGTCTCCGGCGACACCGTCGACTTCGGCGAACTGGACGAGATCGGCAGGCGGTTCACCATCGGCACCGCCCTGCTGCACCTGGGAGCCGCCGTCGTCGACGCCTTCGACCCCGGCAGGCTGCTCACGCTCGACGGCCGCCAAGGCGCGGCCCTGGCCTCGACCCTCGGCGCGCACACGATCGTGCCGCTGCACTACGCGTCGTGGAGCCACTTCACCGAGGGCCGCCCGGAGATCGTCGCCGCGTTCTCCGACGCGGGCCTCGCCCACCGCCTCCGCTGGCTCACCCCCGGCGTCCCCGAGGCGCTCTAGTCCGGGTCGAGCGAGGGCCAGCGGTCGACCGCCCACTCCGTCCACCCGGCCCACCCCGGTGGCGGGTCGGGGATCGGATGGCCGTCCAGTTCGGTGGCGTCGGGGATCTGGAACAGCGTTCGCCACGTGGCGAGGTCGGTGTCGGGCATCGGGAACGTGGTGTGCGGGGCGGTCGACTGGCGGTGGGCCACGCGGGCGCGTTGTGCGGTCTCGTCGACCGGCAGGTAGACCACTTGGGAGTTCGCCCCGGCGGAGGCGGCAAGACTGCGCAACGCCCACCGCTCGTCGCGCGACCAGAGGCCGAAGTCGAGCACGACCGAGGTGCCCACGCGCAGCGCTTGCAGGGCCAGTGTGATGAGGCGTCCCTCCAGCAGGTCGCGCTTGCCGTCGGGTTGCGCGCCGTCGAACAGCGGGATCATCCACTCGTCCGGGGTCAGGCGCAGCGCGTGGAGCGAGGCGGCGAGTTCCCTGGCGCGGGTGGTCTTGCCCGCGCCGGGAAGGCCGACCATCAGCACGAGCGAGGGCCGCACGGCGTCAGGGCCCGTCGCCGGGACGGGTCTGGTCGACGGCGCGGTGCAGGGCGGTGATGAACGCCGCGGCCGCGGGCGGGTCCGGCGGGTCGCCGTAGGTGGCCAGGTAGACGTGCCGTCGGAAGTCGCGCAGGACGCTGGCCCGGATGCCCGGCGCGTGGTGGGTGCGCAGCGCCAGGCCCGGCATGGTGGTCACGCCCATGCCCGCGGCGACCAGCGCCTGCTGCACGATGATGTCGTCGCTGGTGTACGCGATGGGCGGCACGAATCCCGCGCGGTCGCAGGCCTCGACGAACTCGCGGCGGCAGTTCTCGCAGCCCGCGATCCACGCGGAGTCGCGGTTGCCCGCCAGCGTCTGGTCCGGTTCCAGGCTGAGCAGGTACATCGGGTCGTCGAACAGGTGCGTGGTGCGCAGGTCGTCCGGGGTCGCGCCGTCGTAGTCGAAGGCCACCGCGACGTCGACCTCCCCGGCCCGCAGCAGGTCCAGCGCCACGCGCGGGTGCGCCTCGACCAGGTGCAGGTCCACGCCGGGGTGCTCGCGGCGCAGGGTGCCCGCGGCGTGCGGCACCAGCGCGGCGAGCGCCGACTGGAACCCCGCGACCCGGACCCGGCCCGTGCGCAGGCCCACCATCGCGGACAGCTCCGCCGCGGCGGCGTCGACCCGGCCGATGATCTCGGCGGCGCGGCGGGCCAGGTGCTCGCCCTCCGGCGTGAGCCGGATGCCCCGGCCGACCCGCTGCACGAGCTTGGCGCCGGTCTCGGCCTCCAGCCTGGCCAGGTGGTGGCTGACAGCGGGCTGGGAGTAGTTCAGGTGCTTGGCGGCCTTGGTGACCGAGCCGTGCGCGGCGATCGCCGCCAGGATCCGCAACCGCAGGACGTCGAGCATCCATCAAGAGTACGCATGTGTTCGCCCAACCATTGTCATTGGACGAATGAGTCTGGGGGAGAGAGGCTGAGCCGGACCTCACGACCACAAGGCTCGAACCAGGAGAACCACCATGACCGGCACGGCCCCCGCGCGCTCGTCGATCCGGCGGATGGACAACGTCGCCATCGTCGTCGACGACCTCGCGGCCGCGAAGGCGTTCTACACCGAACTCGGCCTGGAACTGGAGGGCGAGGCCACCGTCGAGGGCGGCGAGGTGGACCGGCTCGTCGGGCTGGAGGGCGTCCGGTCGGACATCGCGATGATGCGCACCCCGGACGGCCACGGACGGCTGGAGCTGACCAAGTACCACTCGCCGTCGATCCTGGACGGCGACCCGCACGCCCCGGCGAACGTCCTGGGCGGCCACCGCGTCATGTTCGCCGTCGATGACCTCGACGACGTCCTGGAGCGCCTGCGGCCGCACGGGGCCGAGCTCCTCGGCGAGGTGGTGCAGTACGGCGACAGCTACCGGCTCTGCTACCTCCGCGGGCCCGCGGGCGTCCTGGTCGCGCTGGCCGAGCAGCTCGGCTGACCGGGCCTCACGCCGGCGAGCGCTCGTACCCGCCGACGACGTCGGCCAGCAGTTCGGCGAACGTGATCGCGGTGTCGTCCTCCAGCCGCGGCCCGATCACCTGCGCGCCCACCGGCAGACCGCTCGCGGTCCGGCCGACCGGCGCGGACACGGCGGGCAGGCCGGGCAGCGCGGCGTGCGCGACCCAGAACGGCTGGGCGTCGTACGGGCGGTCGCCCTCCGGCGTGGCGATCACCCGCTCGCCGAACGGCCTGGTGTCGTGCGGGAACGCGGGCGTGAAGTTCGTCGGGCACAGCAGCACGTCGACGTCGGCGAAGTACCGCTCCCACGCCGTCCGCGACGCCATGCGCAGGTTCTCCTGCTCGATCACCTCGCTCAGCGGCGCGAAGTCGTGGCCGGACTGCTGGAACGCGAAGAACAGGCCCACGTGGAAGCCGAACGTCTCCGCGTGCCGGTCCGGGTCGATCCCGTCCGGCCAGCCCTCGACGACCTTCGCGCCCGCGCGGCCCAGCGCGTCCACGGCGTTCGACAGCACGGCGGCGACCTCGCTGGACACCGGCGCGCTCGGGTGGTCCAGCACGACGCCGACGCGGTAGTCGGCCAGCCGGGTGTGCCGGGGCTCGGGGAGCCGCCACGAGTACGCGCGCGCCGCCACGCCCTCGGGCCCGGCCGTGGCGCGCAGGACCGAGCGCAGGTCGGCGGCGGACCGGGTCAGCGGCCCGATCGTGGACAGGTACAGCCACTCGCTCGGGGCGTGCGGCGTGCGCGGCACCCGCAACCCGGTGAGCGGCACGGTGTCCGCGCTCGGCCGGAGGCCGTAGACGCCGCAGAACGAGGCGGGGATGCGGATCGAGCCGACGAGGTCCGAGCCGTACTCCACGAACGACAGGCCCGCGGCCACCGCCGCCGCGCCGCCGCCGGTCGACCCGCCGGGCGTGCGCGTCACGTCCCACGGGTTGTTCGTGCGCCCGTAGACGTCGTTGACCGTCTGGCCGTAGTCGCCGAGCATCTCGTGCGGGTTGGTCTTGCCGAACACGGTCGCGCCCGCCGCGGCCAGCCTGCGCACGACGGTCGCGTCCTCGGCGGCCACGAAGTCGGCGAACGCCGGGACGCCCCACGTCGTGCGCATCCCGGCGACGTCCAGGCAGTCCTTCACGGTCGTCGGCACGCCGTGCAGCGGGCCCACGTCCTCGCCGCGCGCCAGTGCCGCGTCCGCTTCGTCGGCGGCGGTCAGGGCGGCGTCGCGGCGGACCTCCACGACCGCGTTCAGCGCCGGGTTCACGGCGTCGACACGGGCCAGTTGCGCCTCGGTCAGCTCGCGTGCCGAGAGTTCCCCTCGGCGCAGCAGCGCGGCCGCGTCGGTGGCGGATCCGAACAGGACGTCCACGGTCGTTCTCCTCTTCCGTTGTGGAAGCCCGGTTCTACGGCCTGACACGGTGTCAGGGTCAAGCGTCGAGCAGCCCGCGCACGAAGGCCGCCTGCCCGGCGTGCTGGAGGTCGTCGGACACCACGCTGACCAGCCGGACCGCGAGCGTGACCGGCGGGTCCCAGCGCTCGTCCACGACCCGGCCGAAGTCCTCGTCCGCCAGGCCCCGGACGTAGTCGACCGACGCGCGGTGCACGGCGTCGTGGTAGCCGAGCAGGAGGTCGACCTCGGCCACGGTCACCTGGCCCACCTGCTCGGAGGTGTGGCCGTAGCCGATGTCGGCGTCGTCGAGGGGGAGGGCGAACTTGCGGTTCCAGCCCTGCGCGGTCCACACCTGCTCGACGCCCGCCACGTCGGCGACGTGGTCGTCCTGGACGCGGGTCAGGTGCCACACCAGCCAGGCGATGGAGTTGGCGGAACCACCGACGCGGTGGGAGAGCTGGTCCGGGGTCAGCCCGTCGGCGGCCTGGTGGACCACCTCGCGCACCCGGTCCAGGGCGTCGACCAGCAGAGCGGTGCTCGTCTCGGTGCTCATGGGGTCGACGGTAGTCGTGGCGGGGCCTCGCCGCGGGGTTGACCTCCGTCCCACTGATAGGAAAGATTCCTAACTATTACGCGGCTCAGCCAGACCGCCACTGCGCGGCCGCACCGGCTGAAAGGTGAACGCGTGCGTCCCAGGTATCGAACGGTCTTGACCACCCTCGTGGCCGCGACGGCGCTGGCGCTGTCCGGCACGGCCGCCACCGCCGCGGCCCTCCCCACCCCGACCGGCCTCAAGGTCACCGGCACCACCGGCACGTCCGTCGCGCTGGTGTGGAAGGCGTCCTCCGGCGCCACCGGCTACGACCTGCTCCGCGACGGGGCGCTCGTCGCCGCGGCGGACATCCCGTCGGCGATGTCGGTCGGCCTGAAGCCGTCGACCTCGTACACGTTCCGCGTCCGCGCGCGCAACGCCTCCGGCGCCGTGTCGGCCGACTCCGCACCGGTCACCGTCCGCACCGGGAGCGATCCCGGAGGCGGTGGCGGCAAGGCCGCCTACGCGGGCGCCCGGTCGTCCAGCTACGGCATCAGCCCGTTCCCGACCTCGTGCGGCTGGGAGAAGGCGATGAGGACGGCGAGCGGCTACTTCGCAGGCTCGACGCCCGCCGCGGTGTGGATCGTCGGCAACATCGAGAACGACGGCGTGAGCCTCCAGTTCCCGAGGCCGAACGACGGCAAGGACTACGGCTCGCGCATCGCGTTCGCGAGCACGGACAAGCACGAGGCGTACCTGAAGTACTTCGACACCCACGGCGTCAAGGTGTGGCTCCAGGTCGAACCCGGCTTCGCCGACATGGCGACGGTGATCGACCTCGTGCTCAAGCGCTACGCCCACCACCCCAGCGTCGTCGGCTTCGGCGTGGACGTGGAGTGGTACAACCCGCCGGGCCCGGACCTCAACGACCCGGTGACCGACGCCCTGGCCGAGAAGTGGGAGAAGAAGGTCAAGAGCGTCAAGTCGAGCTACACGCTGTTCCTCAAGCACTTCGACCAGTCGTCCATGCCGCCCACCTACCGCGGCGGCATCGTGTTCGTGGACGACAGCCAGTTCTTCGACAGCACAACGGGTTTCCTGGCCGAGATGAAGGCGTGGGCGGACCGCTACTACCCGAATCCGGTGATGTACCAGATCGGCTACCAGCCCGACAAGAAGTGGTGGAACCTCGAAGCCAAGCCCGTCCCCAAGACCCTCGGCACGAAGCTCGCTTCCGTGACCCGGCAGGACTTCGGCGTCGTGTGGGTCGACTTCACCCTCCGCGACGTCTTCCCGACGACCTGCTGACCGTTGCGGGCGAAGGACATCACGGTGGTGTCCTTCGCCCGTCGGGAGGGTAGGTTGCCCGGCATGGTGAAGCAGCCCGCCCGAGACCTGTTGGGCTACATCGTGGTCCAGTGGCCGGTCTGGTTCGGTCAGGCGTCCGGTCTGCCCGCGGCCATCGAGGTCGACCGGGACGCGCCGCCGCCTCGGCGTGGACCGGTCGATCTGCTGCTGTCCAAGGGTTTGTGGCTCGTGGTCATGGTGGTGCTGTGGGGTGGGCTGGCGGTGTCCATGGTGGGCGTGCCGGTGTGGGCGTTCCGGGCGAACCTCGCGTCCGCCGACCTGTTCCTGGTGGGCGTGCCGCTCGCCGTCGTGGTGATGCCGCTGCTGTTCGTGTCCATCGGCTACACCTACGCCGTGGCCAAGCGCGCCGAGCGCTGGCGGGTCGCCGCTACCGCAGGTGAGAGGCTCCGTTCAGGTCGATGACCGCGCCGCTCGCCCAGCCCGCGCCGGGCGTCGCGAGCCACGCCACGGCCGACGCGACGTCGTCGGGGGTGGCCACCCGGTTGAACGGGCTCTGGGCGCGGATCGCGTCGCCGCGCTCGCCCGCGAGGATGTCCGAGGTCATGTCGGTGTCCACGAACCCCGGCGCCACGGCCGTCACGGCGACGCCGAGCGGGGCCAGCGACACGGCGAGCGACTGCGTCAACGAGTGCACGGCGGCCTTCGACGCGCCGTACGCGGGGGCGGTCGGCTCACCCCGGTAGGCGCCGCGCGAGCCGACGGTGATGATCCGCGCGCCCTCCGGTCCGCGGGACCGGGCGCGCAGGTGGTCGACGAAGCACCACGTGGTGTTCGCGACGCCCAGCACGTTGACGTCCGTGGTCCGCCGCCACTCGGCGATCCACTCCGCGTACGACGTGGTCGGCAGCGGGTGCTCGGTGTAGATCCCGGCGTTGTTGACCAGCACGTCCACGTCCCCGAGCGCGGCGACCGCCTCCGCGACGAACGCCGCGACCGCCTCCGGGTCGGCGAGGTCGCCGCTCACCACCGCGTGCCCGTCGCCCGGCAGCGCCTTCACCACCGCCTCGGCCGCGGCCACGTCCGCCCTCGCGTGCACCGCCACCCGCAGGCCCGCTCCGGCCAACGCCCTCGCCACCGCCGCGCCGACTCCGCGCGCTCCACCCGTCACCAGTGCTCCGCTCATGGTCGAAGTCTGCCCCAGCCGAGAAAGTGTTATTGACTATCAATTGGTAGTGAGTAACACTTCACCCATGAACGTCACCGTCGTAGGAGCAGGACCGACCGGACTCGTGCTGGCGTGCGGGTTGCTCGGTGCGGGAATCCCGGTGCGGGTGGTCGACGGGGCCGAGGGGCCCGCCGTCACGTCCCGCGCGCTCGGCCTCCAGCCCCGCGGGGCGGAGGTGCTCGACCGCCTCGGAGCGCTGGGCGACCTCCCCGAGCGGTCCATCGGCATCGCCCGGATCGCCATCGCCGTCAACGGGAAACCGTTGGGGGAACTGAAAGTCGGCCAGGTCACGAAGCTGGTCAAGCGGCGCGGCCTGATGATCTCGCAGGCCGAGGTGGAGGGGGAGCTGCGCCGCCGGTTCGCCGAGCTCGGCGGCGTGGTCGAGTGGGGCACGGCGCTGGAGGGCATGGAGCAGGACGCGTCCGGCGTCCTGGTCACCACGACCGGCGGCCGGGTGGAGCGGACGGACTGGCTCGTCGGCTGCGACGGCGCGCACAGCGCCGTGCGCAAGGCCGCGGGCATCGGCTTCCCCGGCGCTCCGCTGGTCGAGCGGTTCCTGCTCGCCGACGCGCACGTCGACCTGCCGCTCGACCGGGACGCCGTCGCGGTGTGGCTCAGCGGTGAGGACATGCTGGCCGCGTTCCCGCTGCCGGGCGGCGTGTGGCGGCTGATGGCCCCCGCTCCCGCGGGGTTCCCCGACGACGGCGACGTCGCCGCGACCATGGCCGGGCTGCTGCGCACCCAGGGGAAGCTGCCGGACGCGGTGGTCACCTCCACCGCGTGGACCTCCAGCTTCCGCTTCCACCGCAGGCTCGCCGACACCTACCGCGTCGGCCGCGTGCTGCTCGCGGGCGACGCCGCCCACATCCACAGCCCGTTCGGCGGCCAGGGCATGAACACCGGCCTCGGCGACGCGGAGAACCTGGCGTGGAAGCTCGCGCTGGTCGCCTCCGGCCGCGCCGAGTCGACGCTGCTGGACACCTACGAGGCCGAACGGCGGCCGATCGCCGAGGGCGTGCTGTCGACTACCAGCGGCATGACCGCCGTGCTCGTCGGCGAGTCCGCGGCCGCCCGGTTCCTCCGCGACCACGTGGTGGTGCGGCTGATGAACCGCCGGTTCGTGCAGAAGGCGATCTGGGAGAAGTCCTCGCAGCTCAAGGTCACCTACCGCGGCGGACCGCTCGGCGGTCACCGGTTCGGCGGCGGACCCCGCCCCGGCGACCGCGTGCCCGACCGCCCGGTGCTCGTGGACGGCACGCCCAGCCGCCTGCACGCCGAACTGGGCACGCGCTGGGTGCTGTTCGGCGGCGAGCGGTGCGCGCTCGTGGCCCGCAAGAGGCTGGGGGAGGACCGCGTCACCGTGCTGCCCGCCGACGGCGACACGCTGCTGATCCGCCCCGACGGCCACCTCGCCTGGCGCGGGAAGGAGGTGCCCGACGCGCTCGACGCGTGGCTGACCGGCATCCTGGGGACGTGAGTTCACCAGCACCGGGACTGCGCGAGCAGCGGAAGGCCCGCACCAGGAAGGCCATCCAGGAGCACGCGCTGCGGCTGTTCCTGGCCAACGGCTACGACGCGACGACCGTGGAGCAGATCGCGGCCGCCGCCGAGGTCTCGCCCATGACGTTCTTCCGCTACTTC
The DNA here is from genome assembly GCF_042738955.1 of Umezawaea sp. NPDC059074. NCBI lineage: Bacteria > Bacillati > Actinomycetota > Actinomycetes > Pseudonocardiales > Pseudonocardiaceae > Umezawaea > Umezawaea sp. NPDC059074. The sequence continues at coordinate 67,422 of NZ_JBHYHC010000035.1, read as the reverse complement.
CCCAGCAAGGAAGCGGTCGTGGAGAACGACGAGTACGACCCCCTGCTGATCGACTTCATCCGCGCCCAGCCCGCCGACCTCGGCCCGCTGGCCGCGCTGCGGGAGGCGGTCGTCCGCGGGATGCGCGCGGTCTACGACACCGACAAGGACGCCCTGCTCGTCCGCACCCGGCTCATCCTCACCACCCCGGCCCTGCGCGGCAGGCAGTGGCGCAACGGCGACAGCACGCAGGCGCTGTTCGTCGAGGCCTTGGCCGCCCGGACCGGCGGCGAGGTCACGTTCGAGCTGCGTGTGCTCGCCGCCGCCGCGCTGGGGGCGTTGACCACCGCCCTGAGCACGTGGGTCGACGGGGACGGCGCGGACGACCTGCCGACGTTGATGGAACGCGGTTTCGACGCGCTGGCGCGGATGGACTCGTGACCCGAGCCTTTCGACCGAAGGGGTGAACGGCGGTTCGTCAGGGCTGAACCCCTAGGCCGGTTCGGGGTAGCCCCCGGCGTGGAATGGGGTTCCTACCCGACGCGCCCCGCTCCGCCGATCGGCAGGATTTCCCCAGCACACCAACCACGTGGGGAAAAGGGGATCCGGTGACAGCGACCATGCGGACGGCGACGACCGTCGCGGCGAGGGCCGTGGGCGTGACGAAGGTCTACGGCTCGGGGGAGGCCACCGTGACCGCGCTCGACGCCGTCTCGGTGGAGATCGAGCGGGGGCGGTTCACCGCGATCATGGGCCCGTCGGGGTCCGGCAAGTCGACGCTCATGCACTGCCTCGCGGGCCTCGACGACGTGGACTCCGGCGAGGTGTTCGTCGGGGACACCAAGGTGACCGGGTTGAAGGACAAGGGCCTCACGGACCTGAGACGCACCAAGGTCGGCTTCATCTTCCAGCAGTTCAACCTGCTGCCGACGCTGACCGCGGAGGAGAACATCGTGCTGCCGCTGGCGATCGGCGGCCGCAAGGTGGACCGGGAGTGGTTCGACACGGTCATCGACACCGTGGGCCTGCGGGACCGGTTGAGCCACCGGCCCACGCAGCTCTCCGGCGGCCAGCAGCAGCGCGTGGCCTGCGCCCGCGCGCTGGTCAGCCGCCCCGAGGTCGTGTTCGCCGACGAGCCCACCGGCAACCTGGACTCCACGTCCGGCGCGGAGGTGCTCGGGTTCCTCCAGCGGTCCGCGCGGGACTTCGGCCAGACCGTGGTGATGGTGACGCACGACGCGAACGCCGCGTCCTACGCGGACCGGGTGATCTTCCTGGCGGACGGCCGGATCGTCAGCGAACTGCTGGAGCCGACCGCCGACGCCGTGCTGGACATGATGAAGAGCCTCGACGGCGTGGTCGCGCGATGATCAGGGCCACGCTCAAGAGCCTGATGGCGCGCAAGCTGCGCCTGGTGCTGTCCGGACTCGCCGTCGTGCTCGGCGTGATGTTCGTGTCCGGCTCGTTCGTGCTGACCGACACGCTCGACCGGTCGTTCAACGCCCTGTTCTCCAGCGTCTACACCGGAGTCGACGCCCAGGTCAGCGTGAAGCCGAAGACCGGGGACAACGGCGGCGGCGACCCCACGGACGCGGCGGCGACGCTGCCCGAGTCCACTGTGGACAAGGTGAAGGCCGTGTCCGGCGTGAAGGCCGCCACCGGCGACGTGACCGGATCGGCTCGCCCGATCGGCAAGAACGGCAAGGTGATGACCACCAGCGGCGCGCCGCGCTTCGGCGACGCCTGGGGCGAGGACCTGTCCGGCCAGCGGGTGCTGCGCGAGGGGCGCGCCCCGACCGCCGACAACGAGGTCGTGCTGGGCGGGTTCCTGGCCAAGTCCGGCGGGTTCGCCGTGGGCGACGACATCGCCGTGCTGACGTCGTTGCCCAAGGAGACCTTCAAGGTCGTCGGCGTCTACGGCTACCAGGGCGGCCGCGACTCGCTCGGCGGCGAGCTGAGCATGAGCTTCGCGCCGCGGACCGCGCACCGCGTGCTCCTCGGCGAGCCGGACACCGTCAGCACCATCACGGTCCAGGCCGCCGACGGCGTGTCCCAGGACGTCCTGCGCGACCGGATCGTGGACGCGGTCGGCGCGGACTACCAGGTGAAGACCGGCGCGGAACTGGCGAAGGCGCAGACCGACTCGATCGGCGAGGGCCTCAAGTTCTTCAACTACATCCTGCTCGGCTTCGCCGGGATCGCCCTGTTCGTCGGCACGTTCATCATCTTCAACACGTTCTCCATCATCGTGGCGCAGCGGACCAAGGAGCTCGCGCTGATGCGGGCCATGGGCGCGAGCCGCAAGCAGATGATGACGTCGGTCGTGCTGGAGGCGCTGGTGATCGGCGTGATCGCCTCGGTCGTCGGCCTCGCCGCCGGCGTGGGCGTCGGCGCGCTGCTGGCGAGCCTGTTCGCCACGTTCGGCGGCGGCAGCCTCCAGCTCGCGAGCATCGGCCTCCCGGCCGCCGCGGTGATCTCCTCGTTCGCCGTCGGCATCCTCGTCACGATGGCCGCGTCGGTGTTCCCCGCCGTCCGCGCCTCCCGGATCGCGCCGGTCGCGGCGATGCGCGAGGCCGCCACCCCGGACCGGCCGCTGACCAAGCCGACCGTCGCGGGCGCGGTGCTGTCCGCCGCGGGCGGCACGCTGCTCGGGTTCGGCCTCGGCAACGGCGTGCTGTGGATGGTGTTCTCCGGCATCCTGCTCGCGTTCCTCGGCGTCGCGCTGCTCACCCCGTTGATCAGCAAGCCGGTCGTCGCGGTCATCGGCGGCCTGCTGTCGTGGTCGATGCCGGGCACACTCGGCCGCCGCAACTCCGCCCGCAACCCGCGCCGCACGGCCATCACCGCCGCCGCGCTCATGGTCGGCATCGCGCTGATCACCGGCGTGAGCATCGTCCTGACGTCCGCGACGGCCAGCATCACCAAGGTCGCCGACACGCAGATCTCCGCCGACCTGATCATCGGCGGCGACAACGGCTCCTTCGCGCCGGAGGTGCTCGACAAGGTCAAGTCGACGCCCGGCGTCGAGTCCGCCTTCGGGTTCCAGGGCGACACCGCCCTCGTCGACGGCAAGCGGCAGTACCTGCTGGCCGCCACCGACTACCCGGCGATGCAGCGGCTGTTCGGCCTCAAGGCCGTGGAGGGCTCGTTCGGCGCCGTCACCGGCCGCACGGTCGCCGTCGGCGAGGACACCGCGCGGGAGCGGAACCTCCACGTCGGCAGCACGATGACCGTGCAGCTGGCCAAGGGGGAGCAGCAGACGTACGCGGTCGCCGTCGTCTACGCCAAGAACGGCGTGATGGAGGGCGTGCAGATCGCGTCCGCCGCGGCCGCGGACTTCACCCGCCCGCAGGTGTCCGACGCCTACGCCAAGGTCGCGGGCGGAACGGCCGTCGCCGACGTCCAGAAGCGGGTCGAGGGGCTGTTCGCGGACAACCCCGAGGTCACCGTGCAGGACCGCAGCGCGTACGTGAAGGAGCAGGCCGCGCAGCTCGACACCGTGCTGCTCATGGTGCAGATCCTGCTGGCGCTGGCGATCCTCATCGCCGTACTCGGCGTGATCAACACCCTCGCCCTGTCGGTCATCGAGCGGACCCGTGAACTCGGGCTGCTGCGGGCCATCGGCATGCGCCGGTCCCAGGTGATGCGGATGATCACCGTGGAGTCCGTGGTGATCTCGGTGTTCGGCGCGCTGCTCGGGCTGCTGGTCGGCAGCGGGCTCGGCGTGGCGACCGTCAAGGCGCTCAAGGACGAGGGGATCACCGAACTCGGGTTCCCGTGGACGCAAATGGGTACCTACCTGGCGGTGGCGGCGGCGGTCGGCGTGGTCGCGGCGATCCTGCCCGCCATCCGAGCGGCGCGCCTCAACGTGCTGAACGCGATCTCGTACGAGTAGGTAGGTTGGTGGGATGTCGTTTCGCAGCGGGATGTCCGAGTACGACGGCGAGGCGTGGGACGCGCTGATCGCGAGCGAGAAGCCGTCCGAGCGCTCGTTCCTGCCCGCGGTCGTGCGGGACCGCCTGCACCGGACCGGCGAGGTCGCCAAGCGCCGCATCGACATGATCCCCGGCTCCGAGCAGTTCCAGGGACTGCTGATGAAGGCGCTCGGCGGCTTCACCGACCTCGGTTCGCGCGCCGCGCGGGCCAGCGTCCGGTCCGGGGCCGTGCTGAAGGCGTACCAGAAGCGCGGCCACGACGTGGCGGAGATCGAGGACATCCGGAAGCTGCCGCTCAGCGAGATGGACAAGGTCAAGCCGCGGCTCGACCTCGCCTACATCACCGCGTCCACCGTGCAGGGCGCCGCCGCGGGCCTCGCGGTCTCCGGCGGCGAACTGCTCGGGGTCGCGAGCGGCGGCGCCCCCGGCGCGGGCGTCGTGGTCGGCGCGATGGCCGCGGACGCCGCCGCCGTGCTGATCGCGAGCCAGCGGGCGGTCGCGCACGTGGCCGCCTACTACGGCTACGACCTGGCCCGGCCCGAGGAGCAGATGTTCGCGCTGGGCGTGCTGAACCTCGGCACGTCCTCGGACGTGACCAAGGCGGCGGCCTACCTGGAGCTGAACAAGCTGGTCCAGGGCCTGGCCCGCAAGCACACGTGGGACCAGCTGCGGCAGAACGTCGTGACCAAGGTCGTCGAGCAGGTCTACGCCCAGCTCGGCATCCGGCTCACCCAGCGCAAGCTCGGCCAGGCCGTGCCCGTCGTCGGCGTGCTGATCGGCGCGGGCCTGAACGCGACGACGCTGCGGCGGGTCGTGGACGACGCCGAGCACGCGTACCGCAAACGGCACCTCCAGGAGAAGTACGGCATCGTCGACACCGCGCCCCCGTCGACCGTCAAGGCGGAGCGCGACGACACGATCCCGATCGTGGACATCCTGGACGCGGAGATCGTCGAGGCCGAGCCCGACGTGTCCCCTTGACCTCGGTGGGCGCGGAGGGGTCTGCTTCAAGCCGCAGCCCAGAGCGAGGAGAACACCCGTGGCAGTCCACCCGCGCGCAGGTCAGCCCGCGACGCGAGCCGACCTGGTCGACGTAGCGCACCTGGTCACGTCGTACTACGCGGAGCACCCCGACCCGTCGGTCGCCGAGCAGCGGGTCGCTTTCGGCACGTCCGGCCACCGCGGGTCGGCGTTGCGGATCGGCTTCACCGACGACCACATCGCCGCCGCCGCGCAGGCCGTGTGCGAGCACCGGGCGCGCGCCGGCGTGACCGGCCCGCTGTACCTGGGCCGGGACACGCACGCGCTGTCCGAGCCCGCGTTCGTCACCGCGCTGGAGGTGTTCGTCGCCAACGGCGTGCGCGTCCTCGTCGACAGCCGCGAGGGCTACACGCCCACGCCCGCGGTGTCGTTGGCGATCCTGACCTACAACGCCGGTCGTGCGGAGGGCTTGGCGGACGGCGTGGTCGTGACCCCGTCGCACAACCCGCCCGAGGACGGCGGCTTCAAGTACAACCCGCCGGACGGCGGCCCCGCCGACTCCGGCATCACCAAGGGCATCCAGGACCGGGCCAACGAGCTGCTGGAGGCCGGGCTCTCGGGCGTCAAGCGCATCCCGTACGCCCGCGCCCGCCAGACCGCGGAGCCGTTCGACTTCCTCGACCTGTACGTGACGGAACTGCCGTCGGTCGTGGACCTGGACGCCATCCGCTCGGCGGGCGTGCGCATCGGCGCGGACCCGCTGGGCGGCGCGAGCGTCGCGTACTGGTCGGAGATCGCCGACCGCCACGGCCTCGACCTCACGGTCGTGAACCCCGTGGTGGACTCCACGTTCGGGTTCATGACGCTCGACTGGGACGGCCGCATCCGGATGGACTGCTCGTCCCCGTACGCCATGGCGTCGCTGATCTCCCGCCGCGCGGAGTTCGACGTGGCCACGGGCAACGACGCCGACTCGGACAGGCACGGCATCGTGACCCCCGACGGCGGCCTGATGAACCCGAACCACTTCCTCGCCGTGGCGATCGACTACCTGTACTCGCACCGCGACGGGTGGTCTTCCGACGCGGCCATCGGCAAGACGATGGTGAGTTCGTCGATCATCGACCGGGTGGCCTCGTCGCTGGGGCGGCGGCTGATCGAGGTGCCGGTCGGGTTCAAGTGGTTCGTGCCGGGACTGTTGGACGGCTCGATCGCCTTCGGCGGCGAGGAGAGCGCCGGGGCGTCGTTCCTGCGCCGCGACGGCCGGGTGTGGACGACCGACAAGGACGGCCTGATCCTGGCGCTGCTGGCGTCGGAGATCATCGCCGTGACGGGGAAGACGCCGTCGGAGCGGTACCGGGAGCTGACGGGCTCGCTGGGCGACCCCGTGTACGCCCGGATCGACGCACCCGCTACTCGTGCGCAGAAGGCCGCGCTGGGGGCGCTGTCCCCTGACCAGGTGGCCGTGGAGGAGATCGCGGGCGAGAAGATCCTCGACCGCCTGACCAACGCCCCCGGCAACGGGGCGTCCGTGGGCGGCTTGAAGGTCGTGACGGAATCCGGCTGGTTCGCCGCGAGGCCCTCGGGCACCGAGGACGTGTACAAGCTCTATGCCGAGTCCTTCAAGGGCCCAGACCACCTGGCGCTGTTGCAACAGGAGGCGCAGACGGTGCTGGACGGGGTGCTGGGGTCCTAGCGAACCGGGGGCCTCGCCACCGAGCGAGGCCCCCGCGCTTGGGCCGTTGGGTGGACGTGTCCGATTCGCGGCTAACGGGGTGATCCCGTCCGCGATGCCCTGGTAGGAGCCGCACCGGCCGCCAGGGGGAGAAGACGTGACCGATCCGCGCCCGTTCCTGCCGCTCGTCGTGCTCGCGGTCGTGCTGGGGGCCGCGGCGCTCGTGGCGTCGGTCGCTCCGAGCCTGGTCACCACCGGCGTGTACCAGGTGTGGGTCGACGGAGTCACGATCACCACCGAGTCCCTGTCGTGCCAACGACTCGACGACCGGTCGGAGTGCTCGGTGCCGGTCGGCGGGCGGGAGTTGGCGATCACCGTCGTGCGGTCCGACCCGCGGCCGATCGTCCCCGGCGCCTGCACCGCCGTGCACGGCGACCGCCGGGTGTCGTGCACCGCGCAGATGGCCGACTACGGGCACGCCTCGCACTCCGTGCGGATCACCGAGGACCTCGGGCTGGGTGAGGCCGAACTGGCCGCGTGGCGGGACCGGCTGCCGTGGTGGCGGACGTCGGAGGGCCTGGTGGAGGCGGGCGCGTGGCTGACCGGTCTGCTGGCCCTCGTGGTGGGCGGGATCGCGTTCCTGGTCGGCGGCCGAGTTCGGCCGCGGCACCCGTGGCGGTCGCAGGCGGCGATCGGGACCGGGGTGCTCGGACTGGTGCTGTTCGGCGTGGCCGCCCAACTCGCGGGGGCGGAGACGGGTGCGGCGGTGGTGTCGCTGTTCGTGCCGCCCACGCTGCTCGCCGCGACGGTGGTGGCGGGGTGGCAGTGGCGGCTGGGCTCGACGAGCGGCGGCACCGCACTGGCCCGGTGGGACCACGCGGCCACCGCGATCATCGCCACGGTCGTGTACTCGGTCATCGCGGTGTTCGTGCTGCTGCTGCTGTACAGCGGGTTCATCGACTAGGCGGAACGGGGTCAGGTCGACGACGACCTGACCCCGTCCGCTCAGTCCGACAGCAGCTTGCGGACCCGGTCCGCGCCCACTGCCAGCAGCAGCGTGGGCAGGCGGGGGCCGGTTTCGACGCCTACCAGCAGGCGGTACAGGAGCGCGAAGAACGTGCGTTGCGCGACCTTCAGCTCCGGGGTCGGCTTGGTGTCCCTCGGCAGGCCCGCCTGGTCCTTCGGGACGCCGTAGACGAGGTCCGTCAGGCCGTCCAGGGACCAGTGGCTGTCCAAGCCCTGGAGGAGCAGGCGCAGGGACTCGCGCTGGTGCTCGTCGAGGGACTGGATCAGGTCCACGTCGGCGTGGTCGCGCACCCTGGTCCGCTGGTCGAGCGGGACCTGCGTGGTGATCCAATGCCCGGCGCGGTCGAGCCTCGGGCGGACCTCGTCCAACGTGGACACCGGGCGGGCCGGGTCCAGGTCGCGGACGATGCGCAGCGTCTGCTCCACGTCGCCGGTCGTGATGTCCACGATGGACGCCAGCGTGCGGTACGCGATCGGGATCGGCGTGGTCGGCAGCGGGCCCGCCGCCGTGCGGACCGCGCGGTCGTGGGCGATCGCGTCGACCGCCACCGCCGTGCCGTCGGCGATCTTGCGCTCCAGCGCGTCCCACTCGTCGTAGGTGCGCTGGACCTCCTGGTCGAACGCGACCTTGAACGACTGGTTCGGCTTGCGGCGCGCGTACAGCCAGCGCACCAGCGGGGCCTCCATGATCTCCAGGGCGTCGCCCGGCGTGGGCACGCCGCCCTTGGAGCTGCTCATCTTGGCCATGCCGGAGATGCCGACGAACGCGTACATCGGGCCGATCGGCTGCTTGCCGTCGAACACCTCGCGCACGATCTGGCCGCCCACGACGAACGACGAGCCGGGGGACGAGTGGTCCACACCGGACGGTTCGAACACGACGCCCTCGTACGCCCAGCGCATGGGCCAGTCGACCTTCCACACGAGCTTGCCGTGGTTGTGCTCCTTGAGCAGCACGGTCTCCGAGTGGCCGCACACGCAGGTGTACGTCAGCTCGGTCGTCTCGTCGTCGTAGGAGGTGACCGTCGTCATGTCGCGGTCGCACTCGGAGCAGTACGGCTTGTACGGGAAGTACTGCTCCTCGTCGTCCTGCTCGGTGACGGGCTTGTCCTTGGTGCGGTACCGGTCGAGGATCGCGTCGATCTTCGCGCGCTCGCGCACCGCGAGCAGGATCTGGTCGCGGTACGCGCCGGAGGTGTACATCTGCGTCTGGCTGACGGGCCGGTACTCGATGCCCAGCTCGGCGAGAGCCGCGATCATCGGCGCCTTGAAGTGCTCGGCCCAGTTCGGGTGCTCGCTGCCCTCGGGCGCGGGAACGGACGTGAGCGGCTTGCCGATGTGCTCGGCCCACGCCGGGTCGACCCCGACCGGGACCTTGCGGAACCGGTCGAAGTCGTCCCACGACAACAGGTGCACGACGTCGTGGCCGCGGCGGCGGATCTCGTCCGCGACCAGGTGCGGCGTCATGACCTCGCGGAGGTTGCCGAGGTGGACGGGGCCGGACGGGCTCAGGCCGGACGCGCAGACGATGGGTTTGCCGGGCGCGCGGCGTTCGGCTTCGGCGATGACGTCGTCTGCGAAACGGGAGACCCAATCGGCCTCGGTCTGAACCTGCATACCCCGATTGTCCTACGGCGTGTCGAACCGGTTCACGCCGGGATGTCGACCGCGATCTCCGCGCTCAGCTCCGCCCCGAGTTCCAGCTCCAGCCCGTCACCGCTCCAGAACCGGCCGGGGTCGTACCAGTTCACCCGGCGTCCGGTGGGCAGCAGCCCCATCGCCTCGTAGGTGATCGCCACGACCTCCGCGCAGTACGCCGTCTCCAGCGCCGCGTCCGGCACGCCCCTGCGCACCTTCGGCAGCCGCCCGCGCAGCCACCGCGACGCCAGCTTCGCCGTCGACGGGAACGGCGTGCCGTCCAGCCGCGCGATCGTCTTCAGCACGGCGTCGTCGGTCTCGCGGGTGTGCCGGTGGTCGAGCTGCCGCAGCCACGCCCGCTGCCCGTACCGGTTCGCCCACACCAGCACCGCGCTGCGCAGGTCGTGCAGCTGCACCCCGCGCTGGTGCGTGCCGGTCCACATGTCCGTCAGCGACTTGCCCAGTTCGGCGTGCCACATCAGCGGCGGCAGGTCGTCGATGACCACGGCCATCCCGACGTGGTTGACCGGGCTGTTCGTCGTCATCCTGATCGCCCGGTCGGCCGCCGAGTCGCCGCGGAACAGCCACACATCGCCCGTGCGGGTGAGGTTGACGGCTTCGTCCAGGGTGATCCGCGTTTCGGCCATGACCGGTAGCCTAGGCAAATGAAGTTGTGGAAGCTGCTCGGACTCGCGGGCGTCGTCGGAGTCGCGGCGACCGGCGCGGTCGTCGTGCGCGCCGAGCGCAAGCGGCAGGCGTACACGCCGGACGAGATCCGCGACCGCCTGCACGCCCGCATCGCCGAGGCCGAACCCGAGCCGGTCGAGCCCGCGAAGTCCTAGGTCAGCCGGCTCCGCGGTCGGGCGCGCTCATGTCGCCCGTGCCCGGTGTGCCGCCCGCCAGCCCGTAGCGCAGGTGGATCGTGCCCTTCGGGCTGGTCACGGCCGGTTCGAGCAGGGTCAGGTTCGCGGGCACCACGCCGTCGTCGAACACCTTCTTGCCGACGCCGAGCAGGATCGGGTGCACCCACAGGTCGATGCGGTCGAAGAGGCTTTCGCGCAGCAGCGTCTGCACGAGGTCGAGGCTGCCGACGACCTTGATGTTCTCGTGCCGGTCGCGCACGTCCCGCACCGCGGTCGCGAGGTCCGGGCCGAGCTGCGTGGACCCGGCCCACGTCAGGTCGGGCGTGCCGCGCGAGGCCACGTACTTCGGGATGCGGTTGAAGAGCGCGGCGATCTCGCCGTCCTGGCCGCTCTCGTCCTGGTGCGGCCAGAAGCCGGCGAAGATGTCGTAGGTGCGCCTGCCGAGCAGCAGCGCGTCCGTGCCCTCGTACGCGGCGCCGACCTGCGCCCCGGCGACCTCGTCCATCAGGGGCGCCTGCCAGCCGCCGAACGGGAACCCCTCGGGGTCCTCGTCGGGGCCGCCGGGCGCCTGGCCGACGAGGTCGAGGGTGGCGAACAGCTCGAGGTGGATGAGGCCCATGCGTGCTCCCGGTGGGTGCGGTCGTCCTGGTCGGAGGTGAGACCCGAGGACGCCCGAGAACTCATCGCTAGATCAGGAACCGGTACGCCGTCGAGCCCGGCGCGACGTGCTGGATCTTGAGCGGGCTGGCCTTCATGCGGGCCCACAGCGGGTCGTAGTCCTCGCGGCCGCCGATCTCCACGCCGCACAGCGCCGCGCCGGTCTCGCGGTTGTCGCGCTTCACGTACTCGAACAGCACGATGTCGTCGTCCGGTCCGAGCACCTCGTCCAGGAAGCGGCGCAGCGCGCCCGGCTCCTGCGGGAACTCCACCAGGAAGTAGTGCTTGAGGCCGCGGTGCACCAGCGAGCGCTCGACGACCTCGGCGTACCGGCTGACGTCGTTGTTGCCGCCGGAGAGCAGACAGACCACGGTCTGGCCGGGTTCGACGACCACGGACTCGGCGAGCGCCGCCGACGCCATCGCGCCCGCCGGCTCGGCGATGATGCCGTCGACCTGGTAGAGGTCGAGCATCTCGGTGCAGATCTGGCCCTCGGAGACCGTGACGAGTTCCGCGCCCGAGTCGCGGACGAGCGGGAAGCTCGCGTCGCCGACCCGGCGCACGGCCGCGCCGTCCACGAACGTGTCGACTTCCGGCAGCCGCACGGGGCCGTCCGCCGCCAGCGCGGCGATCATGCTGGCCGCGCCCGCCGGTTCCACGCCCACCAGCCGGGTCGACGGGTGCAGCTCCTTCAGCAGCGTGCCGAGGCCCGCCAGCAGCCCGCCGCCGCCGACCGGGACCACGACGACGTCGGGGGCGCGGTCGAGCTGGGCGAGGATCTCCAGCGCCACCGTGCCCTGGCCGGTGATGGTGCGGAGGTCGTCGAACGCCGGGACGACGGTGGCCCCGGTCGTGGCGGCGTACTCCGCGGCGGCTGTGGCCGCGTCGTCGTACGTGTCGCCCTCGACGACGAGTTCGACCTGGTCACCGCCCAGCGAGGCGATGCGCTGCCGCTTCTGCCGCGGCGTCGTGCTCGGCACGTACACCCGGCCGTGGACGCCGAGGCGGCCGCAGGCGTACGCGACGCCCTGGCCGTGGTTGCCCGCGCTGGCGCACACCGCGCCCGCCTCGCGCTCGGCGGCGTCGAGCTGGCTCAGCAGGTTGAACGCGCCCCGCAGCTTGTAGGAGCGGCCCACCTGGAGGTCCTCGCGCTTGAGCCACACGTCGGCGCCCGTCGCCGCGGACAGGCGGTCGTTGCGCTGGAGCGGAGTGGTCAGTGCGACGCCCGACAGCCGTGCGGCGGCCGCGGAGACGTCATCTGCGAAGGACATGGGCGCGATTCTCCTCCGCGCGGCCCTGCCCGCGCGAATAGGGTCGTGACCATGAGCTCACTCGCCGCCAAGGCCACCACGCTGCTCGACCTGCACACCGCGCCCGCCCTGCTGAAGGTGGTGAACGTGTGGGACGTGATCAGCGCGACCGTGGTCGCCGACGTGGAGGGGACCACGGCGCTGGCCACCGCCAGCCACTCGATCGCCGCCTCCTACGGCTACCCCGACGGCGAGAACATTCCGGTCGACCTGATGATCGAGGCCGTGGGCCGGATCGCCGCCGCCGTGTCGCTGCCCGTGACCGCCGACCTGGAGGCCGGGTACGGCGATCCGGGAGAGACGGTCCGCAAGGCCATCGGCGTCGGGATCGTGGGCGCGAACATCGAGGACCAGATGAAGCCGCTGAAGGAGTCGGTCGCCGCCGTCGAGGCCGTCGTCAAGGCTGGTGAGGCGGAGGGGATCACGTTCGTGCTGAACGCGCGGACCGACGCCTTCGTGCTCGGCCGCGACCGCGACCCGGCGGACGTGCTGGCCGACGCGATCGAGCGCGGCAAGGCCTACCTGGACGCGGGCGCGCCGGTGGTGTTCGTGCCCGGCAAGCTGGACGAGCCTGCCGTCGTCGCGCTGGTCGAGGCGTTCGGGCCGCGGAAGCTGACGACGATCGGCGCGCCGGGCAGCCTGCCGCTGGCCCGGCAGGAGGAACTCGGCGTGGCCCGCGTGTCCTACGGGCCGTTCAGCCAGCAGGTGGCGCTGACGGCGTTGGCGGACCTGGCCATCGACGTGGTCGCGGGCGGCGGACTGCCGGAGAACGTGCGCCGCCTCAACTAGCCGTACACGCCTGCGGCGATGTCGGCGAGCAGGTCCGGGTGCCGGGGCCGCCAGCCGAGGAGGTCGCGGGTCAGGACGCTGGACGTCGGGCTGTCGAGGGAGACGAGCGGGGCGAGCAGGCCGAAGTGCCCGCTCGCCTCCTCGGCGGGCACGCTCGCGGCGGGCAGCGCCAGCGCGCGGCCGATGGCCTCGGCGATGGCGCGGAACGGCACCCCCTCCTCGGCGACGGCGTGCGCCCGCGTGCCCGCCGGCGCGGACTCCAAGGCCAGCCGGAACAGGGTCGCGGCGTCCCGCCGGTGCACCGCGGGCCACCGGTTCGCCCCGTCGCCGACGTAGCCGGACACCCCCGTGGTCCGGGCGGTGCCGACCAGCAGCGCGATGAACCCGCGGGCGTCGCCGGGCCCGTGCACGGTCGGCGCGAGCCGGATCGACGACGACCGGACACCCCGTCCGGCCAGCGCCAGCGTCGCCGTCTCGACGGGCAGGCGCAGGGCCGTGAGGGCGTTGGGGACGGTCGGGGTCTCCTCGGTCAGCAGCGTCCCCGGCGTGCGGCCGATGACGCCGGAGGTGACCGCGAACGGCTTGCCGGTGCCCTCCAGCTCCCGGCCGATCGCCTCGACGGCCGCCAGTTCGGCCCGCGCCCGCGCGGCCTGGTCGGTGGTCTCGGTGATGTGCTTGTTCGCGGCGTGCACCACGCCGTCGGCCGCCGCCGCTCCGGCGCGCAGGCTGTCGAGGTCGTCGACGTCGCCGCGGTGCACGGCCGCGCCGACCTCCGCGAGTGCGGCGGCGGAGGCGTCGGACCGGGCGAGCCCGACGACCTCGTGGCCCGCGTCGAGCAGGTCGCGGACGACGGCCGAACCGACGTGGCCGGTGGCCCCGGTGACGAATACGCGCAAGGGAAGTCCTTCGGTGGCAACGGATTTGGTGCCTCGACGGTAGGAGTGGGGACGGTCGCGCGTCCAAGACCCGTTTCGCACCGCGTGATGCGGTTCGGGCATCACCCGTACGATCCGGGGGTGGACCTCGATCTCCGCCTGGTGCGGTACTTCACGGTCGTGGCGGAGCACGGCACGTTCCACCGCGCCGCGGAGGAGTTGCGCGTCGCGCAGCCGTCGTTGAGCCGCCAGGTGCAGCGCTTGGAGGAACTGCTGGGCGTGCGCCTGCTCGACCGCACCCCGCAGGGCAGCAGGCTCACCGACGCCGGTCGCGCGTTCCTGCCCGACGCGCACGCGCTGCTGCGCTCCGCCGACCTGGCCGCCGCCAGGGCCCGCGCCGCCGCCGAGGTGATCACCGTCGGCCACGCGGGCGGGCTGCTGGTCACGGGCGCGGTGCGGGACCTGCGCGACCGCCGCCCGGACGTCGAGGTGCGCACCCTGCACCTCGACTGGGACGACGTGCGCGCGGCCCTGCTGGAGCGCCGCGTGGACGTGGCCGTGGCGCGGGAGCCGTTCGCGACTGACGGGCTGCGTGTGACGACGCTGGCCGAGCAACCCCGCGTGCTGCTCGTGCCGGACGCGCACCGCTTGGCGGGCAAGGACTCCGTGAGCCTCGACGACTTCGCCGACGAACCCCTCGTGCGGTACGCGGACCCGGCCTACGACGCGTTCTGGCGGGTCGACCCGCGCCCGGACGGCCGCCGCGCGCCGGACGGGCCGCTGGTCGGGGCGCACGAGGACAAGCTGGAGCAGGTCGCGGGCGGCCGGGCGCTCGCCCTCGCCCCCGCCGGGAACGGACCCCCGCGACCGGACCTCGTGGCCATCCCGGTCGACGGGATCGCGCCGTGCCGGGTGGTGCTCGCGGTGCGCGCCGACGAGCGCGGCCCCCTCGTCGCGGCGTTCCACGACGCCGCGCGATCCCTCTTCACCCGATCTCAGGAGGACTGACCCGTGGTGGTTCTGTTCGGTTCGTGGCCCACGCCCGTGGAGCCGATGCCCCGGTTGGCGCGGGCGTTGGGGCTGGGCGACGACGACCTCTGGATCAAGCGCGACGACCTCGTGGGGCTCGGCGGCGGGGGCAACAAGGTCCGCAAGCTGGAGTGGACCCTCGGCGCTGCCATCGACGAGGGCGCGACCACTGTCGTCACCACCGGCGCGCCGCAGAGCAACCACGCCCGCCTGACGGCCGCCGCGGCGGCGCGGCTGGGGCTGGACGTCGTGCTGGTGTTCCCCGGCTCACGCGGCGAGGGCGCGGGGAACCTGGTGCTGGACGGGCTGTTCGGGGCGACCGTCGTGTGGAGCGGCGACGCCGAGCCCGCCGCGGTCGCGGCCGACGTGGCGGCGTCGGGTGGTGGGGTGCTGATCCCGTTCGGCGGGTCCAGCCCGGTCGGCGCGCGCGGGTACGTCGACGGCGGGCGGGAGCTGCTGGCCCAGGTGCCTGACGTCGACGAGGTCGTGGTCGCCGTCGGGTCCGGCGGCACGATGGCCGGGCTGGTGGTGGCGTTGGGTGTGGACCGGGTGCTCGGGGTGCACTGCGGCGCGGTCGACGAGCCGGGCCGGGTCGTCGCCAACCTGGTCGCGGGCGTCGACGGCGCGGTGGTGGAGCCGCGGATCCGGCTCGACCAGGTCGGGGCCGGGTACGGGGTGCTGAGCGACCCGGTCATGGCCGCACTGGAGCTGACGGCCCGCACCGAGGGGATCGTGCTGGACCCGGTCTACACCGGCCGGGCGATGGCCGGGCTGGTCGCCGCGGTGCGGGAGGGGAGCGTGGCGGCCGGTCGGCGGACGGTGTTCCTGCACACCGGGGGACTGCCCGGTCTGTTCGGCCACCCCGAGGCCGTGGCCAGGGCGTTGGCGGGCGCTGTCGACGAACCGTGGTCCTGACGGGCAGCTGACCGTTACGGTCGGTGCGCACACGCTCGGGTTCGCGCAACGGTCTGGAGTTCCCCCTTGAGGTACGGCCTCGTCGTTCCGGTCGCAGTGGTCCTGCTCGTCGCCACCGGGTGCGGCGACTCGTCGTCCACCTCGGCCCCCACGCCAAGCGGCTCGGCCTCCGCGACAGCGTCCGCTTCGCCGTCGTCTTCCTCGCCCGCGTCCTCGTCACCGTCCAGCGCGGCGGCGGCCCCCTCGGCTCCGGGCGCGTCCACCGGGGTCCCGCCCGCGGCCCAGCCCCCGGTGCTGGCCCCGCCGTCCACCCCGGTCGCCGCGCCCCCGCCGTCGGGCGACAAGGGGAAGGCGTTCCTGGCCGCGTTGACGGCGGCGGGCGTCCCGACCAGCACCACGGGCGCGACGGAACTCCAGATCGCCCAGGGCGTGTGCAACGGCTTGGCCGCCGGCACACCACGAGCGAAGCTCGTGACCGACATCGCGGGCATCGGCGGCCTCCTCACCGAGGACAACGCCGAGGCCATCGTCACGGCGGCCCAGTCGACCTACTGCTGACGCCGGGTAAGAGCGCGTCAGTCCGGGATGGACGCTTGGGCCAGCCGGAGTTTGTCGCACAACCGTTGCAGGGTCCGGAGTTCGGCCTCGTCGAGAGCGGGTCCGACGAAGCGGCGGATGCTGGCCGCGTGGCGGCGGCCCACGGAGCGCTGCATCGCCTCGCCGTCCGCTGTGAGGGCCACGACCGTGCCGCGGCCGTCCGAGCGGTCCGGTTCGCGGCTCACCAAGCCCGCGGCCTCCATCCGTTCGACCATGCGGCTGAGGGACGGTTGGCTGAGCAGCACCTCGCGGTTCAGGTCGCGCAACCGCGCGCGGTGGTCGGGGCAGCGGCTCAGTGTGAACAGCACGTCGTACTCGCGCAGGCTGATCGGGTCCCACACGTCGTCGGCCGCGAACCGCCGCAGGAGCGCGGACTGCGCTCGGAAGAGCGCTTCCCACGACTCCGCGGCGAGTTCCGTCAGGTGCGGGCCCACCGGCTCAGGCGACGGGGGCGGCGTCACGGGCGAGCTTGCGGGAGGCGTGGGTGGGCGGGTCGGACGGGACGTCGGCGGGCCTGCGGGCGTCGAACTCGCGGCGCAGTTCCGGGGCGATCTCGCCGAGCATGTCCAGCTGCTCCAGCACGACCTTGAGCGGCAGGCCCGCGTGGTCCAGCAGGAACAGCTGGCGCTGGTAGTCGCCGAAGAACTCCTGGAACGTCAACGTCTTCTCGACGACCTCCTGCGGGCTGCCGACCGTCAGCGGCGTCTGCGCGGTGAAGTCCTCCAGCGACGGGCCGTGGCCGTAGACGGGGGCGTTGTCGAAGTACGGGCGGAACTCGCGGACCGCGTCCTGGGAGTTGCGGCGCATGAACACCTGACCGCCCAGGCCCACGATGGCCTGGGCGGCGGTGCCGTGGCCGTAGTGCTCGAAGCGCTCGCGGTAGAGGTTGATCAGCCGGATGTAGTGCTCCTTCGGCCAGAAGATGTTGTTGGCGAAGAAGCCGTCGGCGAAGTAGGCGGCGATCTCGGCGATCTCCGGGCTGCGGATGGAGCCGTGCCACACGAACGGCGGCAGGTCGTCCAGCGGGCGCGGGGTGGAGGTGAAGCCCTGCAACGGCGTGCGGAACTTGCCTTCCCAGTCCACGATCTCGTTGTCCCACAACGCGCGCAGCAGCTGGTAGTTCTCGACCGTCAGGCCCATGCCGTCCTGGATGTTCTTGCCGAACCACGGGTACACGGGCGCGGTGTTGCCGCGGCCGAGCATGAGGTCGATCCGGCCGTCCGCGAGGTGCTGGAGCATCGCGTAGTCCTCGGCGATCTTCACCGGGTCGTTCGTGGTGATGAGCGTCGTCGAGGTGGAGAGGATCAGCCGTTCGGTGCGGGCCGCGATGTGGCCGAGCAGCGTCGTCGGCGACGACGGCACGAACGGCGGGTTGTGGTGCTCACCGGTGGCGAAGACGTCGAGGCCGACCTGCTCGGCGTGCTCGGCGATGGTCACCATCGCCTTGATCCGCTCGTGCTCGGTCACCGTCGTGCCGGTGGTGGGGTCCGGGGTGACGTCCCCGACCGTGAAGACGCCGATCTGCATGGTGCCTCTTCCAAAGTCGATGCGTTTGCATGAACATTGGCGTCAACACCACGCAGACCGGCGTCTATTCCCGCGTCGGGACTAGTTCGCGGGGACCTGGCCGATCGCGTCCGCGACCTTTGTGGTCACGGAGATGTTGCTGGTCACGGTGCCGGGCTTGATCCACGGGTCGTACGGCTTCGGGCCCGCGACGCTGCGCTCGCCGATGACGTCGCCGGTGGCCGGGTCCACGATCAGGTCGCGGCGCTCGTTCTCGGTCTCCAGGCCGAGCGCGAGACCCTTGCGGCCGTCGGTCGTGGTGGCCTCCTCGACGACCTTCACGCCGTCGATCTTCGCCAGCGCGCGGAGGAAGTCGCCCCGCAGGCTCGCGGGCATGACACCGGAGTCCAGCATCGAGATGCCGAAGTGGAACATCGTGCCGGGGGCCGAACCGCGGTGGGCGGTGAAGTCCTTCAGCCACGCCACGAGGGCGTCGGGGTCGTGGGGGAGCGCGGCGTAGAACTGCGGCTGCTCGGTGTCGTTCGGGTCGCCGCAGACCTTCTTGTCCTGGCTCTTCGGGAAGAAGTCGCCGCACGCGCCGCGCAGGTCGCCCTGGTCGGTCGGCAGCGGCTCGTAGGCGGGGACCTCGGCTGCGGGCTGGGAGCTGCCGAGCAGCTTCGCGTCACCCGAGGAGCGCTTCTCCAGCCACTCCTGCGTCGGGTCGACCGGGATCCACCGCTGCCGGGTGATGTCGACCAGGTAGGTGTAGCCGGTGGTCGGGGTGTTCTTCCCGGCCTCCGACAGCTTCGCGACGCTGCGCGAGCTCTGCTCCTTGAACTCCACGAACCGGAACTGGCCCGGCTTGAGCTCGGCGTCCTTCGCGGTGATCTTGTCGGCCGCGTCGTTCAGCACCTTGGAGGCCGAGAGCAGGGAGACGTCGCGCTTGGCCCCCTGCTGGGCCTGCTGCTCCGCGGGAGCGCCGGTCCCGCCGCCGAACGCCACGGCGGCGCCCACGACCGCGGCCGCCGCCGCGGCGACGCCGACGACCAGGCCACGGCGACGAAAGGGCGACTTCGGCGGCAGCGACGCCGAGGAGCCCTCCGCGGCCGCCTCCCGCATCAACTGCTCGCGGGCGTCGTCGAGTGATCGGTTGGACATGCGTGCCTCCAGGTGCAACGAGGCGAGCGCCTCGTCGAGTTCACGATCGGGGTTGTGGTCGCCGCGGTCAGTCATCGCGGTTCTCCTCTTGGGCGGTGCGGAGGTGTGCTTGGAGCTTGTGGCGCACCCGGTGCAGACGTGACCGGACAGTGCTGGCGGGCACGCCGAGAGCGGCGGCGACCTCGGTCGGTTCGAGCCCGGCCCACGACGTCAGCAGCAGCACGTCGCGTTCCTGCTCGGTGAGCGAGGCCAGTCCGTCGGCCAGGTGCCTGGACGTCCGCTGGGCGTCCAGGCGGTCGACGATCTGCGCGTCGTGCTCGACTCCCGCGTCCCGGAGGGCGTGCACGCGAGCGGAGGCCCGGAAGCCGCGGATCTCGGTACGGATGTGGTTGCGAGCCAGGTTGGTCGCGATTCCGTACAGCCAGCCGCGGATGGGGGCCTGCTCGGGGTCGTAGCTGGCCCGCCTGCGGAGGGCGACCAGGAACGTCTCGGCGACCAGGTCGTCGGCGATGTCGACGCCGACCCGGCCCGCCAGGTAGCCGTGCAGTGCACGGGCGTGCGTGTCGAACAGCCTGGCGAACGCGGTGGTGGGGTCCGCGTTCGCCAGGTCGGGACGTGTGTCGTCGACGTCCGGAGCGCGCTGCGCTTGCTCTGCTCTGCGTTCCTCGATCCGGTTCACGCTAGTTCTTGTCCGGGGGTCGCGCTGGCGTCCCCGAACGGCCTAACTATGTGACCGGGGTCACTTCGTGAGCGTGTCCTGGAGGAAGGTGTACGTGAGCGCCCACATGAACGCGGACTGCTCGTTGTCGGCCGCCGCGCCGTGGCCGCCCTCGATGTTCTCGTGGTACGGCACGTCGTAGCCCAGCTCCAGCAGCCGTGCGACCATCTTGCGCGCGTGTCCGGGGTGGACGCGGTCGTCCCTGGTGGACGTCATGAACAGCGTGGGCGGGTACGGCCTGCCCGCCTCCGCGTTCTGGTACGGCGAGTACCGCTTGATGAACTCCCAGTCGGCGGGCTCGTCCGGGTCGCCGTACTCGGCCATCCAGGACGCGCCCGCGAGCAGCAGGTGGTAGCGCTTCATGTCCAGCAGCGGCACCTGGCACACGATCGCGCCGAACAGCTCGGGGTAGCGGGTGAGCATCACGCCCGCGAGCAGGCCGCCGTTGCTGCCGCCGCGGAAACCGAGCCGCTCGGGAGAGGTGATGCCCCGTGCGACCAGGTCGCGGGCCACGGCCGCGCAGTCCTCGTACGCCCTCGGCCGGTTCTCCCGCAGCGCCGACTGGTGCCACTCGGGCCCGTACTCGCCGCCGCCGCGCAGGTTCGCGACCACGTACGTGCCGCCGCGCGACAGCCAGCCCAGCCCCGCGTGGAGGTTGTAGCCGGGGACCTGGGACACCTCGAAGCCGCCGTAGGCGTAGAGCAGCGTCGGGCCCTGCGGGCCGCCGGGCGGGGTGATGACGAAGTACGGCACCTTCGTGCCGTCGTCCGAGGTCGCGAAGTGCTGCGCCACGGTCATGCCCTCGGCGTCGAAGAACGCGGGCGCCCGCTTGAGCACCTCGACGTCGCCGCCGACGTGGCCCAGCCGCAGCTCCGTCGGCCGGGTGAACCCGCTGGAGGTGAGCAGGTACTCGTCGCTGCGGTGCGGGTCCGTGCCGATGACGTCGGCGGTCTCGAACTCGTGCCCGCCCGCCAGCGGCTCGCGCGTCCAGCCGTCGGGGCCGGGCGTGAGCACCTCCATGCGGGTCCGGACGTCGCTCAACGTGCTCACGATCAGGTGGTTGCGCGTCCACACGTGGCCGGTCAGCGAGGTGTGCGCGTCCGGCGTGAACAGGGCCGTCAGCTCCCGGCCGCCCGCGAGGAAGTCCTCGAACGGCGTGGCCAGCAGCGAGCCCGCCGGGTGGGTGACGTCGCCGACCGTCCACGGCAGCCGCAGCGTGACGAGCAGCCACTCGCGGTGCACGTCGACCTCGGCGTCGTCCGGGACGTCGATCCGGACCAGGTCGCCGTCGTCGGCGACCAGGAAGGCCTCGGTCGTGTAGAAGGTCATGGCCCGCCGCACGAACGTCCGCTCGAACCCCTCGGTCGTGTCGTGGCTGCCGCGCACGAGCACGTCGTCGGCCTTGCCGGTGTACACGGTGACCGCCTCGTCGAGCGGGGTGCCCCGACGCCACTCCTTGACCAGCCGCGCGTACCCGGAGCTGGTCAGCGAGTCCGGGCCGAAGTCCGTGCCGACCAGGATCCGGTCGGCGTCCAGCCACGACACCTGCGACTTCGCCTCCGGCAGCGTGAAGCCGTCCGGGACGAACGCGCGGTCCTCCAGGTCGAACTCGCGCACGACCGTCGCGTCCGCGCCGCCCCGCGACAGCTGCAGCAGCGCCCGCCGGTACTCCGGCCGCAGCACGGCCGCGCCCTTCCACACCCAGTTCTCGTCCTCCGCGGCGGCGAGCGCGTCGAGGTCGAGCAGCACGTCCCAGTCCGGCTGGTCGGTGCGGTAGGACTCCAGCGTCGTGCGCCGCCACAGGCCGCGCGGGTGCTCGGCGTCCTGCCAGTAGTTGTAGAGGAACTCGCCGCGCCGCCCCACGAACGGGATCCGGGCGTCGGAGTCCAGCGCCGCCCGGACCTCGCCGCGCAGCCGGTCGAACTCCTCGGACCCGGTCCACGCGGCGATCGTGCGCTCGTTGCGCTCCCGCACCCAGGCGAGGGCCTCCTCGCCGGTGACGTCTTCCAGCCAGAGGTACGGGTCTTCGGCGCGCGCGGCGAGTTCCTCGGTCATACCGGCCAGTCTGCCTCAGGAGATCGGCTTCGTGGGCCCGACCGGTGATGATCAGCTGATCGTCGCCGCGGCCTCCACGGGCGGGGTGCGCAGGACGTAGGTGGTCGACAGCACGGTGGACAGCAGCGTCAGGCCGGACGCGCCGCCGATCACCGCGAGGTAGATCCACAGCGGCCCGCTCGGCCACGGCGACCCGTACACCGCGTAGGCGAACGGGATCAGGGTCATCGCCGAGACGAACGCCCCGAGCAGGATGCCGCCCAGGCTGATCAGCACCGCCTCCACGCCCACCATCCGCAGGATCTGGCCGTGGGTCGCGCCGATCAGCCGTTGCAGCGCGAACTCGCGCCGCCGCTCGCCGGTGGCGATGACCAGCGTGTTGACCAGCGAGATCACCGTGTACGCCAGGATCATGCCGACGAGCAGGTAGTTCACCCACGCGCCGGTCTGCTCGCCGCCACCCCCGCCGCCGGAGCTGATCAGCGACTCGCGGTCGCCGACCCGGAGGTCCGGGTCGGTGGTGGACAGCCCCTCGAGCGTCGTGATCAGCGCGGACGCCGACGTGCCGTCCGCCGCGCCCACCAGGATCTGCGAGGCCAGGCCGGTCGTCGTGTGCTTGGCGACCAGGTCGGCGGGCAGCAGCAGCGTCTCCTCGCCGGAGCCCGAGTACAGCGCGACCAGCTTCGCGTCCACGTTCGCGCCGTCGCCCATCTTGAGCTGCACGCTGTCGCCGAGCGAGTGGTGCAGCCGGTCGGCGCGGTCGGTGGTCAGTGCCACGGTCGTTCCGGTGAGGTCGGCGAACCGGCCCGCGGTGGGGGTGAGGCCCAGGGTGCCCTCGACGCCGTCGCCGGTGACGCCGAGCGCGGTGGCGCTGTCGTCGTTGTCCTCGCCCGCCCGGAAGATCACGGTGCTGTCGACGAGCGCGGACACCGCGCCCACACCGGGCTTGGCCTTGATCGTCGACACGAGGTCGAGCGGGACGCCGCCGGTCTGCGCGGTGACCGCCGCGTCCGCCTTGAGGTCGTCGGCGAAGCCGGGGGTGCCGCCCGCGGACGTGGTCTGGAGGTAGATCAGCGCGGTCGCCAGGCCGGTCGCGAGCATGACCGGCGTGATCGCGCCCGCGACCCGGACGCGCCGGGCGTCGGAGTTCATCACGGCGAGGTAGCCCGACAGGCCGGTCACCAGGCGCACCGGCCACCGCAGCACGGCGATGATCACCTTCGTGATGCCGGGGGACAGCAGGGCCAGGCCGGACGCCCACAGCATCGCCGTCGGACCGGCGGTGCTCGCGGCGACCGGGCCGGTCATCACCAGCGCCGTCACGATCGACAGCGCGGTGCCGCCCGCGAGGCAGAGCAGCGCGAACGACAGCCGCACCCAGCTGAACCACTTCACCTGGAGGCTGGCCTCGGCCAGCGCCTCGGTCGGGCGGGTCAGCGCCGCGCCCCGGCCCGCGACGAACGCCGCGATCGTGGCGCTGAGCAGGGAGATGCCGACGCCCGCGGCGATCGGGATCCAGCCCTGGCGGAACGCGATGGCCTCGGACGTCACGCCCGCGCCGGCGAGCTGCTTGAGCAGCCACTCGCCGAGCACCAGGTTGAGCGGGTACGCCAGCGCCGTCGCGAGGACGGCGACCACGATCGTCTCGCCGAGGATCATCCGCCGCAACTGGCCCGGCGTGCTGCCGATCGCCCGCAGCAGGGCCATTTCCCGGTGTCGCTGTTGGACGGACAGCCCCAGCGTGCCCGCGACGACGAACATCGCGACCATGACCGCGAGGCCGCCGAACACCGCCGACAGCGCGACCAGGTCGTCGCTGCCGCCGACCGCCGCGCTCGCCTCGGCCCGACCGCGGTCGTCGCCCGCCAGCACGGCGAGCTTGCCGTCGGCGATCACGGCCGTGAGCCGCTCCTGGAGGTCGGGCAGGGACACGCCCGCGGCGGGCAGCACCGCGATGGCGTCGACCTTGCCGGACTTGCCGAGCAGCCGGGTCGCGTCGGCGTCGGTGAAGAACACCGCCCCGGAATCCGTTGCGGCGGAGGCGATCCCGGCGACGCGGAACTCCTGGGACTTGCCGCCCACGGCGAACGCGACCGTGCCGCCGACACCCTGACCGGTCGCCGTGGCCACGCCCTCGTCGAGCACGACGGTGTTGTTCTCCGCGGGCGCGGACCCCTGCCTCAGGGTGTACGGCGTCAGCTCGGCCGACGCCCACGCGTGGCCCTGCGCCTCACCGGTCGAAGCGCCGTTCTTCAACGGGGACAAGGGGAAGCTGATGTCCGGCACGGCCTTCGCCACGCCGGGGACGGCCGCGATCCGGGCCGTCAGCGAGGAGTCGACGCGGGCGCGTTCGAGGAACGACTGGCTGCTCGCCACGACGAGCGGCGCGTTCGCCAACCGCTGCGGCGGCACGGCGTCGCGGATGCCGGTCTCCATCAGACCGCCGCACGCCATCACGATGGCCGCGCCGAAGAACAGCGCGATGAACGAGGCGGCGAACCCGCCCTTGCGGAAGCGCAGGGTGCGCAGTGCGAGGCGGAACATCAGTTCACCGTGCCCGCGGGCTCGTCGGCCCAGGCGCCGAGCTGGGTCATCCGCTCGCCGACGGCGTGCGCGGTGGGGGAGTGCAGCTCGCCCGCGATCTGGCCGTCCGCCAGGAAGATCACCCGGTCCGCGTGCGACGCGGCCACCGGGTCGTGCGTCACGATGACGACGGTCTGGCCGACCTCGCGCACGGCGCGGCGCATCAGCGCCAGCACCTCCAGCGCGGTGCGCGTGTCCAGCGCGCCGGTCGGCTCGTCGCCGAAGATCACGGCGGGCTTGGTGATCAGCGCCCGCGCGATGGCCACGCGCTGCTGCTGGCCGCCGGACAGCTCACCCGGCCGGTGGTGCTTGCGGTCGGA
The DNA here is from genome assembly GCF_042738955.1 of Umezawaea sp. NPDC059074. NCBI lineage: Bacteria > Bacillati > Actinomycetota > Actinomycetes > Pseudonocardiales > Pseudonocardiaceae > Umezawaea > Umezawaea sp. NPDC059074. The sequence continues at coordinate 42,813 of NZ_JBHYHC010000035.1, read as the reverse complement.
CAGGCCCACGCGCGCCAGCACCTCGTCTACGTCCGCCCGCTTGGGCTTGCGGCCCGCGAGGCGCAGCGGCAGCTGGACGTTCTCCACGACGTTCAACGCGGGCAGCAGGTTGAACGACTGGAAGATGAAGCCGATCTGGTCCCGCCGCAGCCGCGTCAGCTCGCGCTCGTTCAGCCCGGTCAGCTCGTGCCCGTCCAGCACCACCGACCCGGACGTCGGCCGGTCGAGCCCCGCCGCGCAGTGCAGGCACGTGCTCTTGCCCGACCCCGACGGGCCCATGACGGCGGTGAAGGTCCCGCGCCGGATGCCGAGCGAGACGCCCGCCAACGCCACCACGCCGTTGCGCTCGTTGCCGTACACCTTGCGCACGGACTCCAGGCGCACCACGTCGTCGTCCACTGTCCCTCTCCCCACGTCTCCCGCTCCCGACACCGGGGGGACATTACGGACGGTGCGCAAGTCGTCGCACTGGTGCAGGCCCCCCGAACATCCTCACCCGTTCGGGTTCGCGCTGGTGGGGGCAGCGATAGGGTTCGCCTATCGGTCGGTGGTTCGACCTTCGGTTCTCCGACGAAATGCCGGGTTCGCCTGGGGTAGGTTGACTTGTCCCAGGTGAACGGTTGATCGCATGCACCTCGAAATCCGACACGCGCGGGTGGTCATGACGCTCGCTGAGGCGGGCAGCATCTCGAAGGCGGCGGCCAAGCTGTCGCTGCCCCAGCCCAGCCTGACGGCGCAGCTGCGGCGCATCGAGAAGGCCGTGGGCGGGGACCTGTTCGTGCGGTCGGCTTTCGGCATCACCCCGACCCCGCTGGGCGAGCGCCTGATCCCCATGCTCGCCGACCTCGCCACCCGCGCCGACGCCGTCGTCGCCGAGGCGTCGTCGTTGGCGAGCGGCATCCTGCGCTTCGGCAACGCCGAGTGGACCCCCGTGACCCTGCGCCGGGCGTTGCAGGCGTCGCTGCCGTCCGTGGAGGTCCAGACCGTCACGCTCGACCCCGCGTTGAGCATCGAGGCCGTGAACCGCGGCGAGCTGACGGCGGCCCTGGTCCCCAGCCCCGAGGCCGTCGACGGCGTCCGCCCCCTCGACCCGTCGCTGGCGAAGGAGATCATCGTCCGCGAACCGATCTGGCTCGCCCTCCCGCGCGACCACGCCCTGTCCCGCCGCACCACCGTGAGCAGGCGGCACATGGCCGCGCTGAGCTGGGTCCACCACGTCCAGGGCCACTGGTTCCACCCCGTGGAGGAGCACCTCTTCCGCAAGCTCGACCACCCGACCCCCGAGGTCCTGCACTACGCGGGCGGCCACGCCGAGGCGATGGCGTGGGTCCGCGACGCGGGCGCGGCGGCACTGGCGACCCCCACCGGCTCCACAGCGGACGTCAGCCTCGTGGCCATCACGGAACCCCTGCGCAGCCGCCTGCTGCTGGTGTGGCGACCGGGCTCGATCCACCCGAACACGCTGCGGCAGCTGATCGACGCGCTCCGCAGGTACTACTGCGACTACGCCAGGACGATCCCGCGCTACTGGAACTGGATGACCGAACGCCCCACCGACTTCCCGGAGTTGGCCAACTTTCTCCCCAGACCCGGCCGCTGGTGGCCACGCGACCCGAGCGAGACCGAGGCTCCGGCGTCCGGGTGAGGATCGCTATCGTCTGCGCTGTGGTGATCACTCCCGAACTCCGGCGGCTGGTCGCGGCCGCGAGGACGGTGGCCCGGTCGGACCGGGAGTGGTCGATGATGAACGCCGTGCCCGCGGCCTCGGCCAACCCGGACGTGCCCGGCGCACCGGCCGACTACGTCGACCTGCTCCGCGTCGTGAACGGCGGGATCTTCGGGTCCGTGGTGCTGTTCGGCGCCGAACTCGTCGACAGGATGCAGTACTCCGCCGACAGCGTGGACGGCGCGCCGGTCGTCCTCGGCCGGGAGTCGTGGTTCTGCTTCGGGAAGGTCGGCGAGGACCCGCTGTTCCTGGACCGGCGGGACGGGTCGGTCTGGGGATTCCCCGACCGGGGGATCACCTGGTGGCAGAGCGGCGTGTTCGAACGCCTGGCCGCGGACCTCGGCGAATTCCTCGTGGACCAGGTGTTCGGTCCCGGCTACCCGGCGCTGGCGGGTGTTCGGGAAGACGACCAGTGGCAGCGGCTGCTGGCGGAGTGCCGCGCCCGGTCCCCGAGGGGCTGAGGAGTCGCGACCAGCGCCGGGGAGCGTCCTGTCCTGACCCCGGTCAGCCTCGTGTCAGCGGGTGGTCAGCACGGGCGGTGACGCTGTGGGCATGACGTCATTGGTGGCAGTGTCGAGTCATCTGCCGGAGACCGTGTCCGTTGCGGACCTGCGGGAGTCGTTGGGGCTCAACGACCAGCAGGTGCGGCGGTTCACCAGGCTGTACGGCCTGGACCGGATCTGCCAGGCGCCGGGGCAGAGCGAAGCGGAGCTGATGATCGCGGCGGCGGGGAAACTCGACGCGCTCATCGGCCAGGAGGAGCGGGTCCGGTACGTCATCCGGGCCAAGGGGATGCGGACCACCGCGCCCTACCCGGTCAGCCCGGTGCAGGACGTGCGCGCCGCGCTCGGGCTGTCGCACGCCAAGACGTTCGCCGTGGCCGACCACGGGTGCGCCACGGGACTCCTCGCGCTGGACGTGGCGGGGACGCTGCTGGCCGCCGACGGGGACCCGGACGCGCTGGCGCTGATCCTCGCCGGGGACAAGACGTTCACGCCCTTCACCCAGTGGGTCGAGGACGTGTCGATCATGGGCGAGGGCGTCGCCGCCGTCCTGGTGTCCGCGAAGGGCGACCGGGACCACCTGCTCGGCTACGCCACGCGCATCCACGGCCGCGACGACGGCGTGATCGACATGACGCCGGACGTCGCCAAGTACGCCCGGAAGATCTACCAGGACGCCCTGGAGGAGGTGATCCTCGGGGCGCTCGGCGAGGCCGGGCTCACCCTCGCGGACATCGACCTCGTCCTGCCGCACAACGTGAACCGCGTGTCGTGGACGGTGGCCGCCAAGAACCTCGGCCTGCCGAACGAGAAGTTCTTCCTCGACAACCTGGACAAGACCGGGCACTGCTTCTGCGCGGACCCGTTCATCAACTACCAGACCGTCCGCGAGCTGGGTCTGCTCAAGCCGGGCGACAAGTACCTGATGACGTCGGCCGGGCTCGGCCAGACGTTCTCCGCCGCCGTTTTCCAGCACTAGGACGTCGACGATGGACAACTTCAACACCCGCCTCAAGCGGGCCGTCACCGGGCGGCCGGACGCGCCGCTGGTGTTCCTCGGCAACTTCGAGGTCGAGGAGCAGTGGGCGCGCGGCGAGCACACGCTGCCGCGCGTGTCCGCCGCGGGCGGCAGTGCCGTGGTGAACCACATGGACGAGTTCGCGCTGCTGCTCGCCGGGCCCGACGACCACGTCGTGCTCAAGGCCGCCCCGGACGCCGACCACCTCGCCTACCTGACCGGCCTGGGCGTCGAGCTGCCGACCGTGCACGTGGTCGCCGAGCAGGACCCGCTGCGCAACGTCACCGAGGACGCCTTGGTCGACCCCGCGCTGGTCGAGACCCTGAGCGGCCTCGACGCCCACCTCGTCGCGCACGGCGTGTCCGAAGTGGAGGAACGGCTCGCCGCGGCGACCGGCCTGCCGCTCGCGGCCCCGGACGCGGCGACCTGCAAGACCGTCAACAGCAAGGTGTACAGCCGCCGGGTCGCCGACGAGCTGGGCCTGCGCCAGCCCGCGGGCTGGGCGTGCGACACGCTGGAGCAGCTCCGGCAGGCGTTCGCCGAGGCCGCGCCGCTGGTCGAGCGCGGCGAGAAGGTCGTGGTCAAGGAGGCGCTCGGCGTGTCCGGCAAGGGCATCGCCGTGCTGGAGAGCCCGCGCCGGATCGACCGGCTGTTCCGGATGATCGCCAAGTCTGTGGAGAAGTCCGGCCAGGAGCGGATCGCGTTCTGCGTGGAGAACTGGGTCGCGAAGAAGACCGACCTCAACTACCAGTTCACCGTGGGCCGCGACGGCGCGACGCACTTCGACTTCGTCAAGGAGCTGTACACCGAGGGCGGTGTCCACAAGGGACACCGGATGCCCGCGCGGCTGTCCGGCGCGCAGACCGACGAGCTGGTCGCCACGGCCGAGCTGCTGGGCAAGAAGCTGGCCGCCGACGGCTACTTCGGCGTCGTCGGCGTGGACGCGATGGTCGACCCCGACGACGGGCTCTACCCCGTCATCGAGATCAACGCGCGCTACAACATGTCCACCTACCAGGTCCCCCTCCAGGAGCGGTTCGTCGGCGAGGGGCTCATCGCCCTCGCCCGGCACTACCCGTTGCGGCTCACCGGGGAACTCGGCTTCGGCACCGTGCGCGCGCTGCTCGACGGCCTCGTGCTGGACCGGCCGGGCGGAACGGGCCTGCTGGTCAACAACTTCGCCACGGTCAACGCGGGCGCCCGCGCCGACGCGGCCTTCGACGGGCGCCTGTACGGGATCGTCGTCGGCGCGAGCGACGCCGAGATCGCGGCCGTGGACGCGGAGATCACCACCCGACTGGTTGAACAGGAGCGGCGATGACGGCCGAGTTCGAGGTCCAGGGCATCCCGATCACCGAGCTGGCCGAGGAGTTCGGCACGCCGATGTACCTCTACGACGGCGACGAGCTGTCGTCGCGCGTGCACGGCCTGAAGGCCCACCTGCACCCGAGGCTGGAGTTCTTCTTCTCCCTCAAGTCGAACCCGAACATCGGCGTGTGCGCGGTGCTCCAGGCCGCGGGCGCGCGGGTCGAGGTGTCGTCGATGGCGGAGCTGATCACCGTCCGCCGCTCCGGCGCGGCCCCGGAGAACATCGTGTTCCTCGGGCCCGGCAAGAGCGAGCGGGAGATCCAGGCCTGCCTGGACGAGGGCGTCTACACGATCATCTGCGAGTCGTTCGGCGAGCTGGAGCTGATCGACGCCTTCGCCCGCGAACGCGGTGTCGTCGCGCCGGTCGCGCTGCGGATCAACCCGAGCTTCGCCGTCAAGGGCTCCGGCCTCACCATGGGCGGCAAGCCCCGCCAGTTCGGCATCGACGAGACGCAGGTCTTCGCGAACGCCGACCTCGCCGCGCGGCACCCGAACGTGCGGCTGATGGGCGTGCAGGTCTACATGGGCACCCGCATCCTCAGCGAGGAGGCCGTCGCCGAGAACACCGAGCGCATCTTCGAGCTGGCGAACCGGGTGTCGGACGCGCTCGGCTTCCCGCTGGAGATGGTCGACATCGGCGGCGGGCTCGGCGTCGCCTACTTCGACGGCGAGCGGGACCTGGACCTGGAGTTGCTGGCCGCGCGGGTGAACCCGATCATCGCGGAGTTCGCCGACGCGCACCCGGACACCCGGCTGGTCATGGAACTCGGCCGCTACCTCACGGCCACGTCCGGCACGTACGTGGTGAGGGTGCGGTACGTGAAGGAGTCCATGGGGGAGAAGTTCGCGGTCGCCGACGGCGGCACGAACCACCACATGGCCGCCGTCGGCATCGGCTCCTTCGTGAAGCGCAACTTCCCGATGGCCGTGCTGAACCGGATGGACGAGCCCGCCGTCGAGAGCTGGCACGTCACCGGCCCGCTCTGCACCCCCAACGACACCCTCGGCAAGAAGATCGCGCTGCCGCCGGTCCAGGTCGGCGACCTCGTCGGCGTGCTGCGCTCCGGCGCGTACGGCCCGACTGCCTCCCCGGTGCTGTTCCTGAGCCACGGCTACCCCGCCGAGGTGCTCGTCCAGGACGGCCGCGCGCACCTCGTGCGCGAGCGCGACACCACCGAGGACCTGCTGCGCCACCAGCGGCTCCCGAACCTCACGGCCGTGGCGACGCCGGAATAGACCCGTTTTTCCCCGAAAGGACCGAGGACCATGAGTGACACGGCCGACATCCGGACGACGGCGCCCGAGCGGGCCCGGATCGTCTCCGCCATCACGACCGTGCTGGCGCAGGTGCTGGACTACGACCTGCCCGAGCTGACCGAGTCGTCGCGGCTGTTCGACGAGCTGGGTCTCGACTCGACCGGCGTCTTCGAGCTGCTGATGCAGCTGGAGGAGGTCCTGGAGGTCGAGTTCGACACCGACAACCTGGAGATGGCGCACTTCGAGACGGTCGCGTCGCTCGCCGACTTCGTCGTGGCCGAGCAGGACGCCTGAGCATGTACCGGACGGCGGCACCCGTCCCCGAGACGACCAGGCGCTCCCGCCTGGTGCGGTCCCCGCTCGGGGTGGCACGGGTCGTGCACAGGAAGTTCGACGGCGGGGACCGCCGGATCGACGACGAGTTCTCCCAGCGCCACTTCGCGGACCTCACCAAGGGGTACGGCGTCGCCGTGCGCCCCGAGGTGCTGGTGGCCGGGACGACGTTCACCGCCATGGCGCAGAACCTCGTGGCGGAGCTGGACCTCGGCGACGACCTGGTCGACCTCGCGATGGTCGCGCACAGCACCCCGGACCTGGACTGCCGGTTGTCCGCGGCGACCTACCTGTCCGAGGAGCTGACCAACGGGCCGCTGGTGTTCGCGCTGTCCGACAGCGGCACCTGCGCCCCGTTCACCGCGCTGGAGCTGGCGGGCGACTACGCCCGCAGGCACGGCTACCACCGGGCGCTGGTGCTCGTGCTCGACCAGGCCACGCTGCCGTACCAGATCGACGGCGCGGCTCCCGCGGGCAACGCGGGGGTCGCGATCCTGTTGGAGGACAACGGGTCCCTGTCGGTCGGCCACGAGATCGGCGTGCGGTCGGCCGACCTGCCCGGCGCGGTGGACGCCGCGCTGGGCTCGCTGCTCGGACCGGACTCGGCCGCCACGGTCGTCGTCGGCGCGGGCATCGACCCGGAACTCGTGCGGCACAGCGGTCCCGTGCTCGTCGCGGAACCGGGCTACCCGTGCACGGCCGCGTGGTCGCTGCTGGCCGCGCACGGCGTGGACGCCGACCCCGTGGTGCTCATCGACCACGACCCGAGCACCGGGGACCTCGGCTACTGCGTCGTGGGGGGACCGTGACCACGCTCGCCCCCGCGGACCAGTGGTCGCGGTGCCACCGCGTCGCGCGCGCGGACGGCGTGGCCGCCGCGTTGACCGAACTCGCCTCCGCGGTGCTGCCCGGCCTGCTGCCGTGCGGCCCCGCGGGGCACGCCATCGCGCCCCCGGAGATCGCCGCGGGCGCGCCGCTGGTCTGGGTCGACGGCGTCACGGTCGTCCGCGCCGTCGGCGTGGAGACACGGCTCGGCGTGGTCGACCTGCCCGGTGGGGCGGTCGAGCTGCTGCGCCACCGGACGGCGGACGGCGTGAACGGGTTCGTCCCCGCGCAGCGGGCCGCGTGGACGCTCGGGCTGGTGTGGCTGCGGCTCGGGCTGTCCGAGGAGCTGCGGGAGACCGCGATGCGCTACCTCAACGGCAGGCGCACCGGGAACTCGACGCTGCTCCAGCAGCAGATGGTGAAGTCCACGGTCGCCGACGGGCTGATCGAGCACCTGGAGGTCCGCGCGGTCCTGACCGGCGTCGGCCCCGGCGAACTGCCCGACACCGTGCTCAACCACCTGCACGCCCAGCTCACCACCGCGGACCGCGCGCTGGTGAAACTGCTCGGCGCCAGCGGCTACCTGGCCGGTGGGCCCGGCCAGGTGGCGCACGTCTCGGAGCTGCTCGCCGAGGCCTACTGCCGTCCGGAGGTGTGACGATGATCCAGCTGGACGACCGGTTGCTCGCGCTGCGCGGGCAGGTCCGCGAGTGGGGCGCCGACTTCCGGGCGCTCGGGTTGGCGCTCGACCGCGACCCGGAGCTGATCCGGGAGCACTTCGACCTGCCCGCCGTGCGGTACCTGTCCACGATGGGCATCCCGCCGGAGTACGGCAACGTGCCGATCCCGATCGCGGGCAACAGGTTCTACGGGACGCTCGCCCTGGAGCGGGCGATCATCATGGAGGAGCTGGCGTGCGCCGACGTGGGCATGCTGGTCGCCTCGCCGGGGCCGCTGCTCGCGGGCGTGCTGATCGACCTGCTCGCCGACGAGCAGCAGAAGGACTGGTTCTACGGGCGGATGCTGGAGAGTCCGCTGTGGACGTTCTTCGCGCTGACCGAGCCGGACCGGGGCTCCGACGCGGGCGCGCTGAGCACCACCGTCGTGCCCGCGACCGGCGACAAGCCCGCCCTGCTCAGCGGCGCCAAGCGGTACGTCGGCAACGCGGCCCGCGCGCAGCTCGGCGTCGTGTTCGCCCGCACCAGCCCCGGCCCGCTCGGCATCAACGCCGTGCTGGTCGAGAACCCCAGCCCCGGCCTGCACGCCGAGGCGCTGGAGACCATCGGGCTGAGGGGCGCGCGGATCAGCGCGATCACCATGCAGGACGTGGAGATCGCGCCGGACCGGTTCCTCGGCCGCCACCTGTCGCCGTCGCGGCGCGGCATGTGGGCGTTCGTGCAGACGTTCAACCTGCTGCGGCCCGGCGTCGCCGCCATCGCGCTGGGGATCGCCCGTGCCGCGCACGAGTACGTGATCACCCACCGCAGCGCGCTGCGGCGCGACGAGCGCGACCGGCTGGACGTGCTGGGGCGGCGGATCGACGGCGCCCGCAGGCTCGTGCACCTGGCGGCGGCCGCCGTCGACGCCCGCACCGGGGACGGCTACCTGGCGTCCGCGGCGAAGGTGCGCGCCGCGCAGCTCGCCCACGACGCCACCCAGGAGGCGTGCACGTTCTTCGGGGCGGGCGCGCGGCTGGAGCACCCGGTGCTGGACAAGCTGGTCCGCGACGCGCGGGGCATGGAGTTCATCGAGGGCACCTCGAACATGCAGAAGCTCAACCTGTTCCAGGGCCTGTTCACCGGCAAGCTCGACCGCGACGACCCGTTCCGCACGGCACCTCTGGCTGTGTGACGCGCCTGTTCCTCGCCGTCACGGGCTGACGGCGAGGAACAGGAACGCGGCCAGCAGTCCGATGTGGACGCCGCCCTGGAGCAGGGTGGCGCGGCCCGGCACGATGGTCAGGGTGCCGGTCACGACGGTCAGCGCGAGCAGCACCATGTGCGTCGGGCCGAGGCCCAGCACCAGCGGCCCGCTCAGCCAGATCGACGCGATGGCGATGGCCGGGATGGTCAGGCCGATGCTGGCCATCGCCGAGCCCAGCGACAGGTTGATGCTGGTCTGCACCCGGCCGCGGCGGGCGGCGCGCACGGCGGCGAGCGTCTCCGGAGCCAGGACGAGCAGGGCGATGATCACGCCGACGACGGCGAGCGGGAGCCCGGCCGCCTCCACGCCCGCCTCGATCGCGGGCGACACGGCCTTGGCGTTGCCGACGACGGCCACCAGCGACACCAGCAGCAGTCCCAGGCTGATCCCGGCGGCCTTGGCGGTCGGCGGCTCGGCGTGCTCCTCCAGCACCTCGCCGTGCTCGTCGAGGGGCAGGAAGTAGTCGCGGTGCCGGACGGTCTGCATCGCCACGAACAGGCCGTAGAGCCCGAGCGACGCGACTGCCGCGAACGCGAGCTGCGCGGGGGAGAACTCCGGGCCGGGCTTCGTCGTGGTGAACGTCGGCAGCACCAGGCTCAGCGTGGTGATGGTCGTGACGGTGGCGAACATGCCGCCCGTGCCCTCGGGGTTGAACGTCGCCACCCGGTGCCGGAGCGCGCCCACGAGCAGCGAGATGCCCATGATCCCGTTCGTGGTGATCATGACGGCGGCGAACACCGTGTCGCGGGCCAGCGTCTCGCTGCCCGGTTTGCCGTCGGCCATCAGCGTGACGATCAGCGCCACCTCGATCACGGTCACCGCGACCGCCAGCACCAGCGATCCGAACGGCTCGCCCACGCGGTGCGCGACCACCTCCGCGTGGTGGACGGCGGCCAGCACCGCTCCCGCCAGGAGCAGCGCCACGACGACCACGGCGGCTATCGGCAGGGCGCGACCCCACGTGAGGGCCAACGCGGCGACGGCGATGATCGGGACGACGACGGTCCAGTGCAGCAGTGCGGTGCGGGTCGGGTTCGCCATACTTCCTCACGCGCTCGGGGACGGACGCCTCCCAGCATCGCCGGTCCGCCCGGTCTTCGCACGCCGACCCGTGCTCCGACCTGGGCCGATGCCGGCGGGCTGTGGTGAAGTCGACCCTCGGTAGGCTCCACGGATGTCGACGCCCCCTCCCACCGGCCGGGTGGACCTGCTGCTGGTCGCGCCCAGTTCGGCCGAGTTCTGCACCTTCCCGGTGGGGACCGCCGAGTTCGACCTGGTCGCCAACCGGATGGTCGGCAGCGTCCGCAACGGCGGGCAGGTCATCGGCGCGGACGTGCGCAGCCCGTCGTTCCGGCGCGGGGCCGAGGTGCTCAACCGGCAGTCGGTGTCGCTGATCAGCGACACCGATCTCGACCACATCTCGGCGGGGCTCGAACTCGACCCGCGCGCCTGCCTGCACGGGCTGCGGGCGGTGGGCGCGGCGCACGTGGACACCGACGGGGTCGACGTGCCCGCGCACGCGGCCCGGCTGGAGGACCTGGACGACGGCCAGGCTGTCCGGCTGTTCCTGGCGCAGTGCCTGGGCGTCAACGTGGTCGTGGGCGGCTTCCAGGGTTCCGGGGCCGTCGGCGACTTCCTCGCGCTGCCCGCGGGCGTGGACTTCGGGCCGTACGACCTGGCGCGGCGGAAGTTCACCGACGCGGCCGTGGTGATCACGCGGGTGAACACGCCGTGCGCCTCGCCGGGGAAGATGATCGAGAAGTACTACCCGCGGCCGGTCGGCGGGCTGGTGAAGCGGTTCGTCCGGGTCGCCCAGGGCCACCGGGGGTACGTGGGCATGGTCGCCAAGGGCGGGACGATGACGCAGGGCGAGCCGATCGGGTTCGTGCCGTTCGGCGATCGGTGAGGACTGGCGAATTCTTGCCGAGTCGGCACGGTTCGACGTCGCTTTCCTTGTCGCGCAGGCATTTTTCTGCCAGTCCTCGATGTCCCGCTGCCGGTAGCGTTCGGCCATCGACACCACGACCGCGTCACCCTCCTCCACTGCCGCGCGCCCACGGGTCCGCTTCGTCTTCCTCGACGTGCTGCGGGCCATCGCGGTCTGCCTCGTGGTCTACAGCCACGTCGTGGGGATCTGGCTGAACCAGCGCGGGGACCTGTCCGGGGTCGCCGCCGCGGCCCACGAGTGGAACCCGCTGGCGCTGACGTTGAACGTGGGCAACTTCGGGGTCGTGCTGTTCTTCCTGGTCAGCGGCTTCATCGTCACGCACACCGGGGTCGCCGAGCGGCCGGGGCAGTACGTGGTCAAGCGGCTGCTGCGGATCTACCCGATGCTGGCCGCGGCGGTGCTGCTGTCCGCGGGCCTGTTCGAGGTCGGCCTGCACCCGTTGACCACGGGCGACCCGGCGACCATCACGCCGACCATCCTGCTGACCAACGCGTCGCTGGTCAACTACCTGCTGCGGCCCCGCGTGGTGCTGGTCGACGTGGCCTGGTCGCTCGTCGTCGAGATCCTGTTCTACGCCCTGCTGCTGGTGGCGCTGCCGTTGCTGCGCCGGACCGCGTGGCCGGTGGTCCTCGGCGAACTCGCGGTCGTCGCGGCCGTGCTGGCGAGCGCCCCGCTGGGCCTGGTGCCGCTCCGGGTCGTGGAGAACGTCGGCTACCTGCCCGCGCTGCTGCTCGGCCAGATCGCCTGGGCGGTGTCGAGCAAGAGGATTCCACTGTGGACGGGACTCCCGCTGGCCGCGCTCGCCTGGGGCGAGTACGCGTGGGCCGGTCTGCCGGGCCTGGGCAGGCAGGCGACCGTCTACCGCTACGACCTCGACCTCGCCCTGGGCCTGGTCGTGTTCCTCGCCGCGCTGGCCGCCGAGCGGACCCTGCGGCCGACCGCGTGGTTCGGCTACCTGGCCGACCGGAGCTACTCGCTGTACCTGCTGCACGGCCTGCTGGCGGTCGTCGTGCTGAACGCCCTCTACCCGGTGGTCGGCTACCCGGTGGCCCTGGCCGCCGGGCTCGCCGTGACGATGCTCGGCGTCGAGGTCGTGCACCGGTACGTCGAACGCCCGTCCATGCGGTTGGCGCGGCGCCTCACCGACCGTTGGTGACCTCGCGCGCGTGGAGGGCGAGCTGCACGCGGTCGCGCAGCCCCAGCCGGGTGAGGATGCGGGACACGTGGTTCTTCACCGTGCCCTCGCTCAGGTGCAGGCGGGCGGCGATCTCGCGGTTCGTCGCGCCCGTCGCCACGTGCCGCAGCACCTCGGTCTCCCGCGCGGTGAGGGCGTCGGCGCTCGGCCGGGCCAGCGAGCGCGCCACGGACGGGTCGAGCTGGGCGACGCCCGCGTGCGCCAGCCGCACGGCCTCGGCCAGCTCCCGCACCGGCAGGTCCTTCAGCAGGTAGCCGACCGCGCCCGCGCGCAGCGCCCGGACGACGTAGTCGTGGTCGTCGAACGTGGTCAGCATGACCACCTTGCACGTCGACGCCAGCTCCGCCGCCGCGGCCACGCCGTCCAGCACGGGCATCCGCACGTCCATCAGGACGACGTCCGGCCGGTGCAGGCGCACGAGGTCGATCGCCTCGCGGCCGTCACCGCCCACGCCGACCACCTCGATGCCGGGCTGGATGCCCAGCAGCGACGCGATCCCGTCCCGGATCAGCTCCTGGTCGTCGACCACCAGCACGCGCACGGTCACGACGGCACGGTAACGGTCACGCGCGTGCCCGCGCCGGGCGCGCTGGCCACCTCGACCCGGCCGCCGACGAGCCGCGCCCGTTCCCGCATGCCCTTCAGCCCGAACCCCTCGGCCGCGTCCACGGCGAACCCGCGCCCGTCGTCGGCCACCTCCAGCCGGGCGTCCCGCGGCCCGAACGTCAGCGTCGCCGACACCGCCGTCGCGCCCGCGTGCCGCCGCGCGTTGGTCAGCGACTCCTGCGCCGCGCGGTAGAGCGCCGTGAGCGCGGCGCGGTCGGCCCCGTTCTGCGCGCCCACGACGGTGAGCACCACGTCGGTGTCGCGCACCAGGTCGGCGAGTGCCGACGGCAGGTGGAACGGCTCGGTGTCCGCCCGCATCGCCCGCACCGACGACCGCACCTCCTCCAACGCCTGCCGCGCGGCCCGGCGCGCGTCCGCCACCGCCCGGTCGGCCGCCTCCGGGTCGCGCTCGCGGAACGCCTCGGACTTCTCCAGCTGCACGGCGATGGCCGTCAGGTGGTGCCCGAGCCCGTCGTGCACGTCCCGCGCGAGCCGCGTCCGCTCCATCGCCACGGACAGCTCGGTCACCTCCTGCTGCGCGTCCCGCGCGCTCGTCGCGGTGGCGGCCATCGCCAGCGCGAGCACCAGGCCCACGCAGAACATCAGCACGTCGGACACCGCGGCGGCGTCGGTGTACCAGCCGGGCACCCAGACCAGGTAGCTCCCCAGCAGCAGGACCAGCGACAACGCGCCCAGCGCCAGCCCGACCCGACGGCCGAGCCGCAGGTAGGCGAGGAACGGCACCAGCAGGAACAGCACCCGCGACAGCCCCGACTCGTCCAGCACGGCCACCGCCGCGAACAGGACCAGCCGCGCGGCGAGCAGGGCGACGACGTGCCGCGGTTCGAGCAGTTCCACGGCGTACAGCAGCCCGACGCACACCACGAAACCGGCCAACCGCAACAGATTCGGGTCGGGCGCTAGGCCCGCGAGGGCGTAGTAGAGCCCGGCCACGAGGACGAGGCCGTAGACGAGTCCGGACACCCAGGAGACGCGCACCGGGACCACTCTCGCGCGTCGCGGCCGGGAGGAGAAGTGCCGACCGGCACGTGCCGGTCGCCACTTCCGGGCGCGCGCCGGGATTCCTAGCGTTCCGGCCATCCCACTGAACGGAGTCGACCATGTCCTCGACAACGGTGACCAGGCTGAGCGCGTGGTCCGGAGCGGCCGCGGGCCTGACGATCGCGCTGACCGGGGGAGCCGAGGCCGTCCTCGGCGAGACCGCCCCGACCAGCGTCCTGCTCGCCCTCACCCCGGCGCTGGCCACGCCGCTGCTGATCGCCCTGCACCAGGGCCAGGCCGACCGAGCGGGCCGCTTCGGCGACGTCGCCTACCTGGTCAACCTGATCGGGCTCGGCCTGTTCGGCGGTGCGGCCTTCAGCCTCAACCTGGTGCTGTTCTTCCTCGACGGCGTCAAGCCCGCGCCACCGACCGCCGTGGGGCTGCTGGGCAGCGCGCTGGTGTTCGCCGTCGGCACGGTGCTGTTCGGCGTCGCGATGCTGCGCGCGAAGGTGTACCCGACGGTCCCGGTGTGGGGCTACACGGTGCTGCTCGCCGTGTTCGCCGTCGCCGCGCGGCTGCCGGACGGCCCGGCGACCAGCCTGCTGCACGTCGGCGTGGGCGGCTCGCTCGTCTGGCTGGCGACCGCCGTGCTCGGCCGTGCCAGGGAACGGGTCTTGGTCTGAAGACGCGGAAACGCCGGAGCGGGTCGGGGGACCGCTCCGGCGTCGTCGTCGCCGCGACCTACTTGCCGTGCAACTGCTTCAGGTAGTCGTAGGTCGTCGGCAGCGTCTGGAGGAGCTCCGCCTGCTTGCGCTTGATGTCGGCGAACACGTGCTCCGCCGAGTCGAGCATGGACGGGTGGTGCGTCAGCTTCGTCAGCGTCTGCTGCGGGTCGAAGCCCAGGCCGGTGAAGACGCAGTAGTAGCTGGCGTTGGTCCAGAAGTTGCGGAACTCCGCGTCGAAGTTCGCGTAGTAGGTGTTCTCGTCGGTGACCGGCATGTTGATCGCCAGCCCCGCCTTGTACATCCGGATCTTCTCCTTGATGTCGTCCGCGAGCACCAGGTCCTTGCAGGCGCGCCAGAACTCGGTGTCGTTGCGCGCGGCCAGGCTGAAGTGCGCCTGGAGGAAGTCGCGCGAGTCGTCGAACATCGTGTTGATCTCGGTGTTGAACCGGTCGGCGAAGATCGGGTCGAAGTTCTTGTCCGGGAAGTGCTTCGCCAGCTGGTAGAGCGCTGCGGTGATGAAGTAGATGCCGGTGGACTCCAGCGGCTCCAGGAAGCACGACGACAGGCCGATCGCGGCCACGTTGCGGACCCAGGTGCGGCGGTTGCGGCCGACGCGGAACTTGATGTGGTTGAGCTTCTGCTCGCTGGGGTCCAAGCCCCACATGTCGCAGAACTCCTGCGTGGCCGCGTCCTGCGTGGTGAAGCGGCTCGCGTAGACGTGGCCGGTGCCGAAGCGGCCCAGCATCGGGATCTTCCACGTCCAGCCGTTGGACATGGCGATGGAGCCGGTGAACGGCTCGACGCCGTTCTTCTCGTCGTCGTGCGGGACCTGGGTGGCGACCGCGCGGTCGTTGAGCAGGTGGTCGCTCATGTCCAGGAACGGCTCGCGCATCACGCCGTTGATCAGCAGCGCGCGGAAGCCGGAGCAGTCGACGAAGAAGTCGCCCTCGATCTTGCGGCCGCCCTTGGTGTTCAACGCGGTCACGTGGCCGCGGGTGTCCACGTCGGCGTCGATGAACTCGTCCTGGATGTGGACCGCGCCCTGCTTGTTCGTCGCGAACTTGCGCAGGAAGTCGGCCACCAGCGCGGCGTCGAAGTGCCACGCGTAGTTCGTCCACTTGGTGCCGTCGGAGTGCCGCGGCGAGAGCTTCGCGTCCAGGATCGGGGGCTCGCGGTAGCAGGCGTAGTCGAACGCCTCGGTGGTCTGGCCCGTCAGGCGCTTGTGCGACCAGTACGCCGACAGCGGCTCGTTCTCGTGGTTCGGCAGCAGGCCGAACAGGTGGTAGTAGTGGTCGGTCGTGTCCCGGTACGGCCGGGGGTTCGCCTCACCCTTGCCGCCGGTGCGCCAGTTGGTGAACTTGATGCCCATCTTGAAGCTGGCGTTGCACTCCCGCATCCACTCCTCCTCGGAGAGGCCGAGGAAGTCGAAGAACACCTTGTGCAGGTTCGGGACGGTCGCCTCGCCGACACCGATCCGGGGGACCGACGGCGCCTCCAGCACGGTGATCTTCACCGCGGGGCCCAGCGCCTTGCCGAGGTACGACGCGGTCATCCAGCCCGCCGTGCCGCCACCCAGGACGACGACATTCTTGATCCTGCGATCTTCCATCGAAGACGATCCTTCCTGTCTCAACACGACAAAAGTCGCGGATAAATGTTGTTGATGGGGGCGCGACGGCACTGCGAGAATTGCGCGCTCGACTTGGTGGAGACCATAGGCACGGGCCGGTGAGCCTGTCAATGTTCCGGGCAGGTGACGGCCGAGTGGACAACTCGATTTTCTATATATTTTCTCCAGAAGCCGACTAGAAGACCCATATCCGCAGGTGAACGGCCTCGTCAGCCCTGTGTCAGCGCCTCGTCAGCCCTGGTCGACACCATATTCACCAGGTCGCCGCGGCATCCTGCCGTGGTTAGCGCAGAGGAGCGTGGGTACACATGTCGGAACCGACTCCGACCTTCGCGGTGATTTCCGGCGCTCAGGTTCACGAGGTATTGCAGGGCCGGGACAAGCACCTCTTGGATTTGGTCGAGGCGGCCTACCGGCTGCACGGTTCGGGTGACACCGTGAACCCGCCCTCGTATTTCCTCCGCTTTCCGGAGGACCCCTCGTCGCGGATCATCGCGCTGCCCGCGTCGGTCGGCGGCGACATCGGCGTGCACGGCGTGAAGTGGATCTCCAGCTTCCCGGCCAACGTCGCCCGCGGCATCCCGCGCGCCTCCGCCGTGCTGATCCTGAACGACCAGGAGACCGGCTACCCGATCGCGTGCGTGGAGAGCTCCATCATCAGCGCGGTCCGCACGGCCGCCTCGGCGGCGCTCGCCGCCGACTGGCTGACCCGCGGCCGCACCCGGCCCGCGAAGGTCGGCTTCATCGGCACCGGGCTGATCGCCCGCTACATCCACACCTATCTCGTCGGCACCGGCTGGTCGTTCGACGAGGTCGGGATCTTCGACCTCAGCGCCGACCACGCCGCCGGGTTCCAGGGGTACGTCGAGTCGACCGGCGACGGTTCCGTGGTGATCCACGAGTCGGCCGAGGACCTGATCAAGGCGTGCGACCTCGTCGTGTTCGCCACGGTCGCGGGCGAGCCGCACATCACCGACCCGACGTGGTTCGAGCACAACCCCCTGGTGCTGCACGTGTCCCTGCGCGACCTGTCGCCCGAGGTGGTGCTGTCCGGCACCAACGTGGTCGACGACGTGGAGCACTGCCTCAAGGCCAACACGTCGGTGCACCTGGCCGAGCAGGCCGAGGGCAACCGGGAGTTCCTGTCCGGCACGTTGTACGACGTCATGTCCGGGGCGGTCGACCTCCCGGCGGACAAGCCGGTGTTCTTCTCGCCGTTCGGCCTCGGCGTCCTGGACCTGGCCGTCGGCAAGTTCGTCTACGACGAGGTGGGTCGCGGAGGCGACCTGGCCACCGTGGAGGACTTCTTCTTTGACCTCAATCGCTACGGGAAGCGATGAGTCGCCGCTGGTCGATCTCGTAGGAGTCGGTTCATGCCAGTCATATCCACGCCGCAAGAGTTCAACGTGGACGATCTGTACGTCGACCTCAGGACGCTGTCCGGGCACCCGTTGTTCCTCAAGTGCGAGGGCTTCAACTTCGCCGGGTCCATCAAGCTCAAGGCCGCGACCGAGATGGTCGCGACCGCCGTGCGCACCGGCCAGCTCCGCCCCGGCGACACGCTGGTCGAGAGCTCGTCGGGCAACCTCGGCGTCGCGCTCAGCCTCGTGGCCGCGAGCCAGGGCTACGGGTTCCTCTGCGTCACGGACACGCGGTGCACGCTGGCCGCGCGCCAGCTGATGCAGTCGCTCGGCACGCAGGTGCACGTCGTCACCGAGCCGCACCCCGAGGAGGGGCTGCTCGGCGCGCGCATCCGGTTCGTCGAGCGGATGCGCCGCGAGCGGGGGTACGTCTGGCTCAACCAGTACGCCAACCCCGGCAACGCGATGGCGCACTACCTCACCACCGGCCCGGAGATCCTCAAGAGCTTCCCCGAGGTCGAGGTGCTGTTCATCGGCGCGGGCAGCACCGGCACGCTCATGGGCTGCTCGCGGTACTTCCGCGAGAACCGCCCGTCGGTGCGGATCGTGGCGATCGACAGCGTCGGCTCGGTCACCTTCGGCACGCCCGCGCTGCCGCGGATGCTGCCCGGCCTCGGCACGAGCGTCCGACCGCCGCTGCTCGACGAGTCCGTCGTGGACGAGGTCGTGCACGTGGCCGAGATCGACACCGTGCGGGCCTGCCGGATGCTCGTGCGCCACGGCTTCCTGTTCGGCGGGTCGACCGGCACGGTCATCAGCGGCGCGATGGACTGGCTCGCCCGCAACGCGCCTGCCGACGACCTGTCCGCCGTCGCCATCTCGCCCGACCTGGGCGACCGCTACCTGGACACCATCTACCACGACCAGTGGATCGCCGACATCTACGGCGCGGAGGTGTTGGCGGAGAACGGTTCCCGACTGTCGGCACCCCCGGCGGCCACGTCAAGGAGTAGCTCATGACCGCAGCGGCGAGCTTGCCACTGTCCGCCGGTCAGGCGGAGATCTGGTTCGACGAGAAGTTCCACGGACGCGGGGTCGCGTACAACTCCGCGGGCTACCTGGACCTCCGGGGGCCGTTGGACCTGCCGGTGTTCCGCGCGGCCGTGCGGCGGCTGATCGTCGAGGCCGAGTGCGCCCGCACCCGCTACGTCGAGGTGGACGGCGAGCCCCGCCAGGTCGTCGAGCCGATGGCCGAGATCGCCATCACCGAGCTGGAGCTGGGGGAGGCCGACGCCGTCGAGTGGATGGCGGCCGACCTCGCGAAGCCGTTCACGCTGGACGACTTCCCGATGTTCCGGCTCGCCGTCCTGGAGGTCGACGAGGACCGGCACTTCTTCTACATGTGCATCCACCACCTGCTCTGCGACGGGTACAGCCAGGTCGTGTACTGGCGCAGGCTGGCGGAGCTGTACCAGGCGCTGCTGGACGGCCGGTCGCTCACCGAGGGCCAGTTGCCGCCGTTGAGGGAACTCCTGGACGCGGAGAAGGCGTACACCGACTCGGTGTGGTTCCGGCGGGACCGGGACTTCTGGGCCGCGCGGTTCGACCAGGTGCCGGACCTGCCGAGCCTGTCGCAGCGCGAGCAGACCGCGGCGGCCGTGCGCGGGTTCCTGCGCCGCACCGCCGTGGTGCCCGCCGAGACCGCGACGGCGTTGCGCGGGCTGGCGTCGAAGTCCGCGTCCACGTGGCCCGCCGTGGTGCTGGCCGCGGTCGGCGTCTACACGCAGCGGATGACCGGCGTGGGCGACGTGCTGCTCACGCTGCCCGCCACCGCCCGCATGGGCGCGTCGATGCGCGCGATCCCCGGCATGATCGCCAACTACCTGCCGCTGCGGGTGACCGTGCGGCCGGACGCGACCAAGGCCCAACTGCTGGCGAGCACCTCGCGCGAGCTGGCCCAGGTGCTCAAGCACCAGCGGTACCGGGTCAGCCGGATCCGCCGCGAGATGGGGCTGTCCTCGGAGGACCGCCGCCCGTTCGGGCCGTTCGTCAACATCCTGCCGCAGCGGACGACGTTCGAGCTGGGCTCGTGCGCGGTCGAGGTGAACAACCTGTCGACCGGGCTCATCGAGGACCTGATGATCACCGTCGTGGACGCGCCCGGCGGCGGCGTCGAGGTCCACGTCAACGGCAACCCCGAGCTGTACACCGCGCAGGAGGTCGAGGACCACCTGCACCGGTTCGCCGAGTTCCTGGCCACCTTCGCCACCGTTGCCGACGACGTGCCGCTCGGCCGCGTCGACGTGGTCAGCGCGCCCGAGCGCGCGGGCTGGCTGGAGGAGGGCACCGGCACGTTCGCTGAGGGCGCGGACGCCGACCTGGTCGAGACCGTGCGCGCGCTGGCCGCCCGCTACCCCGACGCGATCGCCGTCGTGGAGGACGACTCCACGACCACCTACGGCTCGCTCGTCGCCCGCGCCAGCGCGTTGTCCCGCCGCGTGCCCGAGGCGCTGGTCGGCGTGCTGGGCGCGCCCGGCGCCGGGTTCGTCTCGGCCGTGCTCGGCGTGCTCGGGGCCGGTGGCGCGTACGTGCCGCTGGACACCCGCGCGCCCGTGCGGCGCAGCGCGGACCTGCTGACGGACAACGGGATAGGTCACCTCGTGGTCGACGCCGCGCACCGCGCGCTCGCCGACGAGATCGTCCGCGAGGCGGGCCACCCGGTCACCGTCGTCGCGCTCGACGACGCTGAGGACACAGCGGACGCGCTCGCCCCCGTGGTGGGAAAGCCCGACGACCTGGCGTACGTGATCTTCACGTCCGGCTCGACCGGCAAGCCCAAGGGTGCGATGGTGCACCGGCGCGGCATGGTGAACCACCTGCTGGCCAAGGTCGACGACCTCGCCCTCACGGCGGCGGACTCCCTGGTGCAGAACGCCCCGCTCACGTTCGACATCTCCGTGTGGCAGATGCTCGCGCCGCTGGTGGTCGGCGGCCGGGTGCGCGTGGTGACGCGCGAGACCGCGGCCGACCCGGACGCGCTGTTCGGCCTGGTGGCCGACGAGTCCGTGACGATCCTGGAGGTCGTGCCGTCGCTGCTGCGCGCCGCGCTGGACGCGTGGGACGTCGTCGGCGACCGCCCGCGGCTGCCCTCGTTGCGCCGCCTGGTCGTCACGGGCGAGGCGCTGCCGCCGGACCTGTGCCTGCGCTGGTTCGCGCGGTTCCCGTCGATCCCGCTGGTGAACGCCTACGGCCCCACCGAGTGCTCCGACGACGTCACCCACGCCACGATCACCGTGGACGACGCCGTGGCCTCGGCGCGGGTCCCGATCGGGCGCGCGGTGCGCGGAACCCGGCTGTACGTGCTGGGCGACGACCTCGGCCCGGTGCCGCCCGGCGTCCCCGGCGAGCTGTACGTCGGCGGGCTCGGGGTGGGCCGCGGCTACCTGCGCGACCCCGCCCGGACGTCGACCACGTTCGTGCCCGACCCCTTCGCCGGCGCCGGTCTCCGGATGTACCGCACGGGGGACCGGGTGGTCCGCAGGGAGGACGGGCAGTTGGAGTTCGTGGAACGCCGCGACCACCAGGTGAAGGTGCGCGGCCACCGGATCGAGCTGGGCGAGATCGAGTCGGCCCTGCGCGCGCTGCCGCGGATCGGCGACGCCGCCGTCGCGGTCGTGACCGACCCGGTCGGCAACAAGCGGCTCATCGGCTACCTGGTGTCCGACAACGGGTCCCCGGTCGACGCCGACGACGTGCGCGCCCGGCTCGGGGCCGTGCTGCCGGAGTACATGGTGCCGTCCACGCTGCTGGCGCTGGACGCGATGCCGCTGACCCCGCACGGCAAGGTCGACCGCAAGGCGCTGCCCGCGCCGGACTTCTCCACCGGCCCGCGCGGCCGGACCGCTCGCAGCTCCGAGGAACGGGTGCTGTGCGAGGTCATGGCCGACGTGCTCGGCCTGCCCGAGGTCGGCGTGGAGGACAGCTTCTTCGCGCTCGGCGGCGACAGCATCAGCTCCATCCAGGTCGTCAGCCGCGCCCGCCGGGCCGGCCTGCTGATCACCTCGCGGGACGTGCTCAAGCACCGGTCCCCGGCCGCCATCGCCACGATCGCGCGGCCCGCCGACGCGGCGGTCGCCGTGGTCGCGGACGGCGTGGGCGAGGTCGAGCTGACCCCCATCGCGCACCAGCTGCGCGAGGACCTGGAGTCGCTGACCGACCGCACCCGCCAGTACAGCCAGTACGTCGTGGTGCGGGTTCCCGGCGAGGTCGCCGAGCTGACCACCGCGTTGCAGGCCGTCGTGGACCACCACGACGTGCTGCGGGCGAAGCTCTCGGTCCCGGTGGACGGCCTGTGGTCCCTGGAGACGCTGCCCGTCGGCGCGGTGGCCGTGAGCGTCGTCGAGGCGTCCGATGTGGACACCGCCGTCGCCGAGGTGCGGCAGCGGCTCGTACCCGAGGAGGGCCGGGTCGTGCAGGCCGCGCTGGTCGGCGACCGGCTGGTGCTGGTGATCCACCACCTGGTGGTCGACGGCGTCTCGTGGCGCGTGCTGGTGCCGGACCTGAAGGCCGCCTGGGAGGCCGTCGTCGCGGGCCGCCCGGTCGCGCTCGACCCGGTGGGCACGTCCTACCGCCGCTGGTCGACGGTGCTGTCGGAGAACGCCCGCGCCGCCGCGCGCACCCGTGAGCTGCCGCTGTGGACGGCGCAGGTCAAGCCGGCCGACCCCCAGCTCGGCTCCCGGCCGCTGGACCCCGAGCTGGACACCTACGGCACGGCGAAGTCGTTGCGCCTGGTGCTGCCCGCCGAGACGACCACCGCGCTGCTGACCACCGTGCCCACCGCGTTCCACGGCGAGGTCAACGACGTGCTGCTCGCCGGCCTCGCGCTGGCCGTCGCCCAGTGGCGGCGCAAGCGTTTGGGAGCCGGGGACTCCGGCGTGCTGATCGAGGTCGAGGGCCACGGCCGCGAGCAGGTGTCCGACGACCTGGACCTGTCCCGCACGGTCGGCTGGTTCACCAGCGTGTTCCCGCTGCGCGTCGACCCCGGCGAGGTCGACCGGCCCGGTCAGGCGATCAAGCGCGTCAAGGAGCAGCTCCGCGCGCTGCCCGACCGCGGTCTCGGCTTCGGCCTGCTGCGGCACCTCAACCCGCAGACGGTCGGCGCGCTGGCGCGCTTCGGCGTGCCGCAGATCGGCTTCAACTACCTGGGCCGCTTCGCCGCGGGCTCGGACGCCGCCCAGTGGTCGCTGGACGGCGGCGGGTCCGTCATCGGCACCGGCGTGAGCCCGGACATGCCGCTGCGGCACGTCCTCGCGGTCACGCCCGTCACCGAGGACCGGCCGGACGGCCCGCGCCTGGTCGCGGACTGGCTGTGGGCGGGCGACCTGCTCACCGAGTCCGATGTGGACGACATCGCGAAGTCCTGGTTCCGCGTGCTGGAGTCGTTCGTCGGCACGGCGGGCGGGCACAGCCCCTCGGACTTCCCGCTGGTCGCGCTGACCGAGGCCGAGATCGAGGAGTTCGAGGCCACCTCCGGTGGCGTCGACGACGTGCTGCCGCTGTCGGCGTTGCAGAAGGGCCTGCTGTTCCAGGCCGAGTACGACAAGCAGGGCAGCGACGTCTACACCCTCCAGGCGGTCGTGGACGTCGAGGGCCCGCTGGACGTGGCCGCGTTCCGCGCCGCCGCCGAGGCCCTGGTCCAGCGGCACCCGGCCCTGCGCGCGTCCTTCCGCTCGCGCCCGGCCGGTGACGCCGTGCAGGTGATCCAGGCCGCCGTGGCGCTGCCGTGGTCCGAAGTGGACCTGACCGGCATGGCCGACGAGGACGCCGTCACCGAGCTGGCGCGGCTGACCGACGCCGACTGGGCCCAGCGGTTCGACATGACCGCGCCGCCGCTGGTGCGGTTCACCGTCGTGCGGCTCGGCGACGACCGGTTCCGGCTGCTCTGGGCCGTGCACCACATCCTGGTCGACGGCTGGTCGATGCCGATCTTCGCCCGCGAGCTGTTCACCCTGTGCGCGAACGGCGCGGACGTGGCGGCGCTGCCGCCGGTCGCGCCCTACCGCGACTACCTGGCCTGGCTCGGAGCGCAGGATGTCGACGCGGCCCGCGCCGCGTGGACGACCGCGTTCGACGGTTTCGCCGAGGCCGCGAAGCTCGGTCCCGCCGAACGCGACCGCGTGTCGGTGATGCCCGAGTCGCTGGTCGTGGACCTGCCCGAGGACGTGACGCACCGGCTCTCGGCGTGGGCCCGCGCCCGCGGGCTGACGCTGAACACGGTGATGCAGGGCTGCTGGGCCGTGCTGCTCGGCAGGCTCACCGGCAAGCACGACGTGGCGTTCGGCGCGGTCAGCTCCGGTCGTCCCGCCGAGCTGCCCGGCATGGAGTCGATGGTCGGCCTGTTCCTCAACACCCTGCCGGTCCGGGTGAGGCTCGACCCGAAGGCGTCGCTGGCGGACCTGCTGGCGAGGCTCCAGGAGGACCAGTTCGACCTGGCCCCGCACCACCACCTCGGCCTGGCCGACGTGCAGCAGCTCGTCGGCGTCGGCGAGCTGTTCGACACCGTCGTCAGCTTCCACAACTACCCGCACGACGTCGACGACCTCAGCGACCTGGTCCCCGGCGTCCGGGTGGTCGCCGCGGACGGCCGACTGGTCGCCGAGTACCCGTTCGCGCTGTCGGTCTACCCCGGCAAGCGCTTGCGGCTGCTCGCGCAGTACCGCTCCGACTCGTTCGACGCCCCCGCGATCGGGTCCATTGTGGACCGCTTCCAGCGGTTGCTCACCTCGTTGGTGACCGAGCCGGACGTCCCCCTGTCCCGACTCGACCTCCTCGCCGCGGACGAGCGCGCGCTGATCCTGGGCGAGTGGGCGGGCACGCCCGCGCCGATCACGGCCCAGGTCGTGCCCCAGGTGTTCGAGGCCCGTGCGGCGCAGGCCCCGGACGCGGTCGCGGCCGTGTTCGAGGGGACGAGCCTGTCCTACGCCGGGCTCAACACCCGCGCGAACCAGCTCGCCCGACTGCTGATCGGCCGGGGCATCGGCCCGGAGCGCGTGGTCGCCCTGGCGATGCCGCGATCCCTCGAAGCGCTGGTCGCCGTGCTCGCGGTGCTCAAGGCCGGCGCTGCGTACCTGCCGATCGACGCCAAGTACCCGGCCGACCGCGTCGACTACATGGTCGCCGACGCCACCCCCGCCGTGCTGCTGTCCACCACCGCCGTGGCGGACGGCCTGACGGTGACCGGCGCGCCGGTGCTCGCGATCGACGCGCCCGACCTGGTCGCCGCGCTCGACGCGCTGCCGTCGCACGACGTCGTCGACGCGGAGCGGGTGGAGCCGCTGGAGCAGCACCACCCGGCGTACGTCATCTACACCTCCGGCTCGACCGGCAAGCCCAAGGGCGTCGTCGTCGACCACCGCGGGTTCGTGGCGATGGCGGCCAGCCTGATCGAGAAGTTCGAGATCACGCCCGCCACCAACGTCCTCCAGTTCGCGTCCTACAGCTTCGACGCCACGGTCTGGGAGTTCGCGCTCCCGCTGCTCGCGGGTGGCACGGTCGTGGTGGCGGGTGACGAGGCGCGCGCGCCCGGTCAGCCGTTGGTCGACCTGATCACCTCGAACGGGGTCACGCTGGCCGCGTTGCCGCCGGTCGTCGCGGGCGGGCTGGCCGAGGGCACGGTCCTGCCCGACGACCTGGTCATCGTGGTCGCGGGCGAGGCCTGCCCGCCGGAGGTCGTGGCGCGCTGGTCGGCCACGCACCGGATGTTCAACGGCTACGGCCCGACGGAGTCGGTGATCGCCGCGACCGTGGGCGGCCCGCTGTCCGGCGGCGGTCGTCCGCCGATCGGCACGCCGACCTCGGCGCACCGCGTGTACGTGCTCGACGCCGTGCTCCAGCCCGTTCCGGCGGGCGTGGTCGGCGACCTGTACGTGAGCGGCGGCCTGGCCCGCGGCTACCTGAACCGGCCGGGCCTGACCGGCGAGCGGTTCGTCGCGGACCCGTTCTTCGGCCACGGCGAACGCATGTACCGCACCGGCGACCTGGTCCGCTGGCACGCCGACGGGCAGCTCGACTACGTCGGCCGCGCCGACGACCAGGTGCAGCTGCGCGGGTTCCGGATCGAGCTGGGCGAGATCGAGTCCGCGCTGGTGTCGCACGGGTCCGTGGCGCAGGCCGTCGCGATCGTGCGGGAGGACCCGACCGGCGACAAGCGCCTGGTCGCGTACGTGGTGGTCGACGAGGGCACGACCGTGCCGGTCGGCCTGCGCGAGCTGCTCGTGGAGTCGCTGCCGGAGTACATGGTGCCGTCCGCGATCGTCGTGCTGCCCGAGATCCCGCTGACCCCGCAGGGCAAGGTGGACCGCAAGGCGCTGCCCGAACCCGACTTCGCCGGCAACGGTCGGGGCCGCGGTCCGCGCACGCCCGTCGAGGACATCCTGTGCGGGATCTTCGCCGACGTGCTCGACCTGCCCCAGGTCGGCATCGACGACGACTTCTTCGCGCTGGGCGGGCACTCCCTGCTCGCCACCCGCGTGATCAGCCGCGCCCGTGCCGCGTTGGGCGTGGAGCTGCCGATCCGCGCGCTGTTCGAGACGCGCACGGTGGCCGGTGTCGCCGAGCAGGTGCACAGCGTCGCCGGAGCCGGTCGGCCCGCGCTCGTCCCCGCGTCGAGGGGCGAGGACGGGGTGGTGCCGCTGTCGTTCGCGCAGCAGCGCCTGTGGTTCCTGGACCGGCTCGAAGAGGGCGTGACGGGCACCTACAACGTGCCGCTGGCCGTGCGGCTGGTCGGCGACCTGGACGTGGACGCCCTGCGCTCGGCCCTGCACGACCTGGTGGTGCGGCACGAGATCCTGCGGTCGGTGTTCCCGGACGTGGAGGGGCAGCCGTTCCAGCGGGTGCTCGACGCGCCCGAGGGCTACCCGGAACTGCCGCTCAAGCGGCTGCCCGAGGCGAAGCTGTCCGACGCCATGACCGCCGAGGCGGACCTGGCGTTCGACCTGGCCACCGAGCCCGTGCTGCGGTCGCGGCTGTTCGCGGTCTCGCCGACCGAGCACGTGCTGCTGCTGGTGATCCACCACATCGCGTTCGACGGCTGGTCGATCGCGCCGCTGGTCGGCGACCTCGGCGCGGCCTACCAGGCCCGCACCGCCGGGCACGCCCCCGAGTGGGAGCCGCTGCCCGTGCAGTACGCGGACTACGCCGTGTGGCAGAAGGACCTCCTCGGCGAGGACGCCGACCCGGACAGCCTGCTGGCCCACCAGCTCGCGTACTGGACGCGGGCGTTGGCGGACCTGCCCGAGGAGCTGGAGCTGCCGACGGACTTCCCCCGTCCGGCCGTCAGCACCTACGACGGCAACGAGCTGGAGTTCGCCGTCGAGCCCGAGCTGTACCGGGCGCTGGTGGCGCTGGCGCGCGACTCCGGGGCGAGCATCTTCATGATCTTCCAGGCCGCGCTGTCCGCGCTGCTCACGAAGCTGGGCGCGGGCACGGACATCCCGCTCGGCAGCCCCACCGCGGGCCGCGCGGACGAGGAGCTGGCCGAGCTGGTCGGGTTCTTCGTCAACACCCTGGTCATGCGCACCGACACCAGCGGCGACCCGAGCTTCCGCGACCTGGTCCACCGGGTCCGGGACACGAACCTGGCCGCCTACCAGCACCAGGACGTGCCGTTCGAGCACCTCGTGGACGCGCTGAACCCGGTGCGCTCGCTCAACCGGCAGCCGCTGTTCCAGGTCATGCTCACGTTGCAGACCAGCGAGGACGCGCCGCTGCTGCTGCCCGGCCTGACCGGTCGGGTCGAGCCGGTGCGGTCGCTGCGGTCGAAGTTCGACCTGACCGTGCTGCTGGAGGAGCAGTACGCCGACGGCCTGCCCGCCGGGATGCGCGGCGTCGTCGAGTACAGCACCGACCTGTTCACCGAGGACTCCGCGCGGCGGCTGGCCCGGCGACTGGTCGCCTTCCTGCGGACCGTCGTCGCCGACCCGTCGACGCGGCTGAGCCGGGTCGACGTGCTGGAGCCGGGCGAGCACGCGGAACTGCTGGCCGTCGGCACCGGCGCGGTGAAGCCCGAGGTGTACGAGGGCGTGGTGGAGCGGATCCGCGGGTTCGCACTGTCCACTCCGGACGCCCTCGCCGTCGTCGACGACTTCGCCCAGGTAACCTACGCGGAACTGGTCGGCCGGGCGAGCGCGCTGTCGCGCCGGGTCCCCGGCTCGGACCTGTCCGCCGTGCTGGCCGCGCCGGGCATCGGGTTCGTCACCGCCGTGCTCGGCATCCTGGGCGCGGGCGGCGGCTACGTGCCGCTGGACGTGGCCGCGCCCGTGGCCCGCATCGCCGCGCTGCTCACCGACAGCGGCGCGACGCGCCTGGTCGTGGACGAGGCGAACCGCGCGCTGGCCGAGGAGATCGCGTCGGCGGCGGACGTCGAGGTGGTCGTGCTGGACGACGCCTCCGACGCGGAGTTGGCGCCCGCGCTCGGCGCGGCGGACGACCTGGCGTACGTGATCTTCACGTCCGGGTCGACCGGCAAGCCCAAGGGCGCGATGGTGCACCGCCGGGGCATGGTCAACCACCTGCTGTGCAAGGTGGAGGACCTCGACGTCACCGCCGCGGACAAGCTGGTGCACAACGCGCCGGTCACGTTCGACATCTCCGTCTGGCAGATGCTCACGACGCTGCTCGTCGGCGGCACGACCCGCGTGGTCGGCCGCGACACGGCCGTCGACCCGGACCTGCTGTTCGCCACCGTGCCGCTGGAGGGCGTCACCGTCCTGGAGGTCGTGCCGTCGCTGCTGCGTGCGGCGCTGGACTCGTGGGACGTCACCGGCGAGGCCCCGGAGCTGCCCGGCCTGAAGTGGCTGGTCGTCACGGGCGAGGCGCTGCCCCCGGACCTGTGCGGCCGCTGGTTCGCCCGGTACCCGGACATCGCGCTGGTCAACGCCTACGGGCCCACCGAGTGCTCGGACGACGTGACGCACGCGGTGATCACGAAGGACGACCGGTTGGGCGAGGCTCGGGTGCCGATCGGGCGTCCGGTGCGCAACACCCGGCTGTACGTGCTCGGCGACGACCTGCGTCCCGTGCCCGCCGGGGTGGCCGGTGAGCTGTACGTCGGTGGCACCGGCGTCGGCCGCGGCTACCTGGGCGACCGGACGAAGACCGCGCTGGCGTTCATGGCCGACCCGTTCGGCGCGCCCGGCGCGCGGATGTACCGCACGGGCGACCGCGTGGTGCTCCGGCCGGACGGCCAGCTGGAGTTCCTGGAGCGCCGCGACCACCAGGTCAAGATCCGCGGCCACCGCATCGAGCTGGGCGAGGTCGAGGCCGCGCTGCGGTCCGTCGACGTCGTCGGCGACGCGGCCGTGACCGTCAGCTCCGACCAGGGCGGCCACAAGCGGCTCATCGGCTACGTCGTCCCCGCTCCCGGCGGCGGCGGGCTGGACCTCGCCGCGGTGCGGGCGCACCTGGCGCGGTCGCTGCCGGAGTACATGGCCCCGTCCGCGCTGGTCGTGCTGGACGCGCTGCCGTTGACCCCCAACGGCAAGGTCGACCGCAAGGCGCTGCCGGACGCGGACTTCACCGCCCAGCCGCGCGCCGTGCGCGGCCCGCGGACCCCGGTCGAGGAGATCCTCTGCGGCGTGTTCGCCGAGGTGCTCGGCGCGGTCGAGGTCGGCGTGGACGACGACTTCTTCGACCTGGGCGGCCACTCGCTGCTCGCCACGCGGGTCGTCAGTCGCGTGAGGACGGTGCTCGACGTCGAACTCCCCGTCCGGGCGCTGTTCGAGGCCCGCACGGTCGCCGGACTCGCGAAGCTGGTCGACGGCGCCGACGGCGCCCGCCCGGCGCTGCGGGCCCAGGAGCGCGACGGCGACGAGGGCCTGCCGCTGTCGTTCGCCCAGCGCCGCCTGTGGTTCCTCAACCGGATGGAGGAGGAGTCCACCGGCACCTACAACATCCCGCTCGCGGTACGGCTGACCGGCGAGCTGGACGTGGCGGCGCTGACCGCCGCGCTCGGCGACGTGGTGGCGCGCAACGAGATCCTGCGCACGGTGTTCCCGGACGTCGACGGCGTGCCGTACCAGGAGGTCCTGGCCCAGGTGCCCACCGCGCCGACCGTGCGGCGGGTGGCCGAGGCCGAGCTGTTCGACGTCGTGGCCGCGGAGGTCGACCGGGGTTTCGACCTCGGCTCGGACACCGCGATGCGGTCGACCCTCCTCGAACTCGGCGAGCACGACCACGTGCTGCTGCTGGTGTTCCACCACATCGCGTTCGACGGCTGGTCGACCGCGCCGCTGGCCCGCGACCTCGCCACCGCCTACGAGGCCCGCACCTCCGGGCGCGCCCCGCAGTGGGCCCCGCTCCCGGCGCAGTACGCGGACTACGCGGTGTGGCAACGGGAGTGGCTCGGCTCCGAGACCGACCCGGACAGCGTCCTGTCGGCTCAGCTCGCGTACTGGACGCGGGCGTTGGCCGGGTTGCCCGAGGAGCTGGAGCTGCCGACCGACTTCCCGCGGCCTGCGATCAGCGCCTACGACGGCGACGTGCGCCAGTTCGCCGTCCCCGCCGACCTGCACGCCGGGGTCGTCGCACTGGCCCGCGAGACCGGGGCCAGCGTGTTCATGGTCGTGCAGGCCGCGGTGTCGGCCCTGCTCACCAAGCTGGGCGCGGGCACGGACATCCCGCTGGGCAGCCCGATCGCGGGCCGCACCGACGAGGCGCTGCACGAGCTGATCGGCTTCTTCGTCAACACCCTGGTGCTGCGCACGGACACGGCGGGCGACCCGACGTTCCGCCAGCTCCTGCACCGGGTGCGCGAGGCGGACCTCGGCGCGTACGCGCACCAGGACCTGCCGTTCGAGGCGCTGGTGGAGGCGGTCAACCCGACCCGCTCGCTGTCGCGGCACCCGCTGTTCCAGGTGATGCTGTCGTTCCAGAACAACGACGAGCCCGCCGACGCCCTGCCGGGGCTGGAGTCCGGCCTCGTGCCGATGAAGGCGACCCGCTCCAAGTTCGACCTGGAGTTCGAGCTGGTCGAACGGCACGAGGACGGCGAGCCCACCGGCATGGACGGCGTGCTGGCCTACCGCACGGACCTGTTCACCGAGCGGACGATCGACGAGATCGGCGAACGCCTGGTGCGCCTGCTGCGCGCCGTCGTGACCCGGCCGGACGCGCCGCTGAGCGAGGCGGACGTGCTCGGCGCCTCGGAACGCCGCCGCATCCTGGTGGAGTGGAACGACACCGGCCGCGCGATCGGCGTGGACGTGCTGCCGGACCTCATCTCCGCCACCGCGGTGGCCGGGCCGAACGCCACCGCCGTCATCGCGGGCGACGTGACGCTCACCTACCGGCAGCTCACCGCGCGGGCCAACCGGCTGGCGCGCGAGCTGATCGCCAGGGGAGCCGGGCCGGAACGGGTCGTCGCCATCGCGTTGACCCGGAGCGCGGACCTGATCGTGGCGGCGCTCGCGGTGCTCAAGTCCGGCGCGGCGTACCTGCCGGTCGACCTGGACCACCCGGCCGACCGCGTGCGGTACATGCTCGACGACGCCAAGCCGGTGCTGGTGATCACCGACGAGGCCGCGCGGGACCGGGTCCCCGACCTGGCGGGCACGCCGAGCTTCGTGCTCGGCGAGGCCGAGGCGGAACGGGCGCTGCGCAAGCGCGGCGGCGCGGTCGACGTGACCGACGCCGACCGCAACGGCTACCTGACCCCGAACCACCCGGCGTACGTCATGTACACCTCCGGGTCCACGGGCAGGCCCAAGGGCGTGGTGATCCCGCACGGCGCGCTGGCCAACCTGATCACGGACATGTGCGAGCGGCTGTCGATCACCAAGGCCGACCGGCTGCTCGCCGTGACCACGTTCGGCTTCGACATCTCCAACCTGGAGATCTTCGTGCCGCTGGTGGCGGGCGCGAAGCTGGTCGTGGCCGACCGCGACACCGTGCGCGACCCGGCCGTGCTGGGCGAGCTGATGGTGTCCAGCCGCACGTCCGTCATGCAGGCCACGCCCAGCCTGTGGCAGGCGCTCGTCGGCGTCACGCCGGAGTCGCTGCGCCGGGTGCGGGTCGTGATCACCGGCGGCGAGGCGCTCAGCGAGTCGCTGGCCGACGCGCTGCGGGCCGCGGCGCACGAGGTGCGGAACATGTACGGGCCCACCGAGACCACCATCTGGTCGACGGTGTCCGACGTGGACCAGGCCGGTCCGGGCACGCCGACGATCGGCAGGCCCATCAGCAACACCAGGGTCTACGTGCTGGACAGCGCGCTGTGCCCGGTGCCACCGAACGTTCCGGGCGAGCTGTACATCGCGGGCGACGGGCTGGCGCGCGGCTACCTCAACCGGACCGACCTGACGTCCGAGCGGTTCCTGGCGAACCCGTTCGGCGAACCCGGTTCCCGGATGTACCGCACCGGGGACGTGGTCCGCTGGGACCGCCACGGCGAGATCGAGTTCCTCGGCCGCAAGGACCACCAGGTCAAGGTGCGCGGCCACCGGATCGAGCTGGGCGAGATCGAGGCGGCGCTGCGGGCCGAGGCCGGTGTGGTCGACGCTGTGGTGACCGTCGGCACGGACGCCGGTGGGCACAAGCGTCTTGTGGGATATCTGTTGGTGCCGAACGGCTCGGTCGACACGGCCGAGATCAAGCGGTCGCTCGGCGGGTCGCTGCCCGAGTACATGGTGCCCGCCGCGCTAGTGGTGCTGGCCGCGTTCCCGTTGACCCCCAACGGGAAGGTGGACCGCAAGGCACTGCCGGAACCGGACTTCGGCGCTCGCACGCCGACCCGCGAGCCCAACACGCCCGCGGAGCACCTGCTGGTCGAGGTGTTCGGCGACGTGCTCGGCGTCGACGGCGTCCGGATCGACGACGACTTCTTCGAGCTGGGCGGCCACTCGCTGCTCGCGACCGGTGTCGTGAGCCGGGCCCGCAAGGCCGGGCTGCGGCTGACCATCGCGGACGTGTTCGTGCACAAGACCGTGCGGGCG
The DNA here is from genome assembly GCF_042738955.1 of Umezawaea sp. NPDC059074. Taxonomy (NCBI): domain Bacteria; kingdom Bacillati; phylum Actinomycetota; class Actinomycetes; order Pseudonocardiales; family Pseudonocardiaceae; genus Umezawaea; species Umezawaea sp. NPDC059074. The sequence continues at coordinate 10,406 of NZ_JBHYHC010000035.1, read as the reverse complement.
CTGGCGGCCGCGGCGGAGGTCGAGCCGGACAGCGAGGCCGCGTCCGGCGCGGCGTCGGTCGCCCGCGTGCTCGACGAGATCGAGGAGCTGGGCCAGGAGGACCCGTTCGCCACGGTCCTGCCGATCCGGCCGACCGGCGACCGGACGCCGTTCTTCTTCGTCCACAGTGGACTGGGGTCCGCGCTGCCCTACGTCGGGTTGGCGCGGCACATCGACGCGGGCCACCCGATCTACGGGCTCCAGTCGCCCAGCGTCGGGAGTGGCGCTCCGCTGCCGACGTCGATGGAGCAGGTGGCCCAGCTCTACATCGGGCACCTCAAGGAGGTCCGCCCGGAGGGGCCGTACAACCTGCTCGGCTGGTCGTTCGGCGGCGTGCTGGCGCAGGAGATCGCCGTCCGGCTCCAGGAGGCGGGCGACACCGTCGAGCTGCTGGTCAACCTCGACGGCTACCCGCACCGGCCGGGCCACGACGACGAGGACGTCGACGACCGCGAGCAGCTCGTGCGGGTCATGGAGGTCATCGGCCACGACCGCGCCGAGTTCGACGGCCGGGAGCTGACCGCGCGGGACGTCGTCGAGGTGCTGCGCCGCGACCGCAACCCGTTGGCGGAACTGGGGGAGGAGCGCCTGCTCGCGATGCTCGCCGTGGTGCGCAACCACGGCAAGCTCATGGAGCGCTTCACGCCCTCGCGCTACACCGGTCCGATGCGGCTGTTCGCGGCCGTGGAGGACCTGACCGAGGCCGAGGTCGGCGAGCTGGCCGACGCCTGGGCCCCGCACGTGGACGGGCCGGTCGAGCTGCACCCGGTCCACTGCGGACACGAGTACATGATGCACCCCGAACCGCAGGCGCTGATCGGCGCGGCGATCGCGGCGGACCTCCGCCGGGTGCTCGAATCCGAGATCGGAGTTGGGGAATGAGCACCACTGCCGTCGCCGGAGGCGACAACCGGACAGGGGAGCCCGTGCCGGTGAACGCCGTCAGGTCTCCCGCCGCCACCGGACCGCTGGCGACGCTCACCGAGGTGCTCGCGATCGGCGGGCGGCGGATGCGCAGGCTCAAGCGCAACCCCGGCAGGCTCGTCGGCATCACGCTCAACCCGCTGATCACGATGATCGCGCTGGGCTACCTGTTCCAGAGCGCCATCGAGATCCCCGGCAGCAACAACTACATGGAGTTCATCTTCGCGGGCGTCGCGGTGCAGGTCGGGCTGGCCAGCATCGGCCCGACCGCCGTGGCGGTGTGCCTGGACCTCCAGGGCGGGCTGATCGACCGGTTCCGCTCGCTGCCGATCGGCCGGTCCGCCGTGCTGGTCGGCCACACGCTGGCCGACCTGGTGATCACCCTGATGGGCCTGGTGATCGTGGTCGGCGTGGGCATGTTGTTCGGCTGGCGCTCGCACGCCGACGCCCTGTCGGTGCTCGGCGGGTTCGCCCTGCTCGCGGTGTTCATGTACACGATGCTGTGGGTCGGCGTGCTGCTCGGCATGGCGTCGAAGAACCTGGAGACCATCGAGTCGATCTCCGGCATCGTCGCGGTCGTCTTCTCCTTCATGTCCAACGGTTTCCTGTCCGTGGACAAGCTGCCCGGCTGGATCCGGCCGATCGCCGAGTGGAACCCGGTCAGCGCCGTCATCACCGCGCTGCGCCACCTGTGGGGCAACCCGGTCACCGTCGCGCCGAGCTTCCCCTCCGAGCACCCGACGGCGGTCATCGTCATCTCGCTCGGCCTGCTGTTCGCGGTGACCACCGTGCTCAGCATCCGCCGCTACCGCACCGCCTCCGCGTGAAGGACTGGACGCCATGACCGCACCCGAGCGGACCGCCGACGCCACGACCCTGGACCTGGCCGACGCGCAGACCTACATCGACCACGACCCGGTGTGGCTGTGGCGGGAGCTGCGCGAGCGCAGCCCCGTGCACTGGAACGAGCCGAAGGGCGGGGTGCCCGGCTTCTGGGCCGTCACCCGCTACGCCGACGTCGTCTCGGTCTACAAGGACACCAAGAACTTCACGTCCGAGCGCGGCAACGTGCTGTCGACGTTGTTGCAGGGCCACGACTCCGCGGCGGGCAAGATGCTCGCCGTCACCGACGGCGCGCACCACCGGGCCGTGCGGAACCTGATGCTCAAGTCGTTCTCGCCGCGGCTGCTCGACCACGTCGCCGAGCTGGTCCGGCAGCGCACCCGCGACCTGTTCGCCGGTGTCGTGGGCAAGGGGCAGGTCGACTTCGCCTCCGACGTCGCCGACAACATCCCCATCAACACCATCGGCGACCTGATGGACGTGCCGCAGGCCGACCGGCAGCAGCTCGTGGAGTGGAACAACAAGACCCTCGCCCGGCACAGCTCGGAAGACGGCGAGATGGAGGAGTGGCTGGCGCGCAACGAGATCCTGATGTACTTCGGGACCCTCGCCGAGCAGCGCCGCAAGAGCCCCGGCGACGACGTGGTGTCCGCGTTGGCCACCGGACTGGTCGAGGGCAAGCCGCTGCCCGACGACGAGATCGTCTTCAACTGCTACAGCCTCATCCTCGGCGCGGACGAGTCCAGCCGCATGTCCTCCATCGGGGCCATCCGCGCGCTCGCGGAGAACCCCGACCAGTGGCGCGCGCTCAAGAACGGCGACGTGAGCATCGAGAGCGCCACCGAGGAGGTGCTGCGCTGGACCACCCCCGCGATGCACTTCGGCCGCCGCGCGGTCGCCGACGTGGAGGTCGGCGGCACGACGGTCCGCGAGGGCGACGTCGTGACGCTGTGGAACAGCTCGGCCAACTTCGACGAGGCCGTGTTCCCCGGCTCCGAGCGGTTCGACCTCGCCCGCACGCCGAACAAGCACCTGGCCTTCGGGTTCGGCCCGCACTTCTGCCTCGGCGCGTTCCTCGGCCGCGCCCACGTGGGCGCGGTGCTGGGCTGTTTGCGCGACACCGTGTCGGACATCCGGCTGCCCGCCGAACCGACGCGCCTGTACTCGAACTTCGTCTACGGCTACAGCTCCTTGCCCGTCGAGCTGGTCCCGTAGTGCGCTCGTGCGCAGGCGTTCGTCGATCAGGAATCCGTCAGTGCCCGGTCAGCGCCCCCGGACAGCATTGGCCGAGGGGCACGGGTGAAGTTTCGAGCCAACGGGAGTGCCGAAAGTGACGAACCCCTTTGACGACCGGAACGGGTCGTTCCTAGTGCTGGTCAACGACGAGGGCCAGTACTGCGTGTGGCCGTCGTTCGCCGTGGTGCCCCCCGGCTGGACCGTGGCGCTCGCCGAGGGAACCAGGGAAGCCGCTCTGTCCTACATCGAGGAGAACTGGACGGACATGCGTCCGAAGAGCCTCCGCGACCAGTCCGCCACCCGCGCGGGCTGACCCGAGACGAGGAGTGCACGTGGACGTCGCGATCCAGGTCGAAGGCCTGACGAAGCGGTACGGCGAGCACCAGGCGCTCGGCGGCATCGACCTGTCGGTGCGCCAGGGCTCGGTGCTGGGGCTGCTCGGCCCGAACGGCGCGGGGAAGACCACCGCCGTGCGCGTGCTGGCCACGCTGCTCGAACCGGACGGCGGGCGGGCGCTGGTCGCGGGCTACGACGTGGTCAAGCAGCCCGTCGAGGTGCGCAGGCGGATCGGCCTCGCGGGCCAGTACGCGGCCGTGGACGAGCTGCTCACCGGCCGGGAGAACCTGGTCCTGCTCGGCACCCTGCTGCACCTGGGCCGGGCGGGCGCCCGAGCCCGAGCCGTCGAGCTGCTGGAGCGGTTCGACCTGACCGCCGCGGCCGACCGGCCCGTGGAGACCTACTCCGGCGGCATGCGGCGCAGGCTCGACCTGGCGAGCTGCCTGGTCGCCGACCCGTCCGTGCTGTTCCTGGACGAGCCGACCACCGGCCTGGACCCGGCCAGTAGGCAGTCGCTGTGGACGACCGTGCGCGGACTGGTGACCGACGGCGTCACCGTGCTGCTCACCACGCAGTACCTGGAGGAGGCGGACTTCCTCGCCGACCAGATCGTGGTGATCAACTCCGGCAAGGTCATCGCCGACGGCACGCCCGACGAGCTCAAGCGCAAGGTCGGCCAGGAGTGGCTGGAGGTCGTGGTCGCCCTGCCGGACACCGTCGAGGCCGCCGTGCGCGTGCTCGCGCCGATCGCCGTCGACCACCCGACGTCCGACCCCGTCAAGGGCGTGATCGCTTTGCAACTGCGCGACGGCATGGACGGGATCGCCGCGGCCGCGGTGGCGCTCAAGGACGCGGGCGTCGAGGTGGCGGACTTCGCCATGCGCCGCCCGACGCTGGACGACGTGTTCTTCAACCTCGTCGGCCACGGAGCCCAATAACCCTTCCAACACTGGGGAGTGAGATGTTCAACCACCCGAGGACCACCACCCGGCGGATCGAGAACTTCTCCGGCAGCAGGGCGCTGTCGATGGTCAGGCGACCCGCCCGCCGCGCCGACGCCGTCGGGAGCGCCGCCTGATGGGCGGCCTGCTGGTGGGCGCGCACGTGGTCGCGGTGCTGGCGGTCGTCCTGGCGGCCGCACTGCTGGGAAGGCTGGCGGCGCGCGCGGCGCGGCAGCCGGAGGTGATCGGCGAGATCCTCGCGGGCATCCTGATCGTGCCCGTGGTGGCCGCCGTCGCGGGGCACGGGGCGCTGGCGGCACTGCTGCCGCCCGACGTGCTCGGCGTGTTGAAGTACATCGGCAAGGTCGGCCTGGTGCTGTTCCTCGTGGGCGTGGCCCACGAGTTGCGGCGCGGCGGCGGGGGACTGGGGTCCCGGTCCGTCGGCTGGGTGACGATCGGCTCGTTCTTCCCGGCGCTCGCCACGGGGTTCGTCTTCGCGGGCTGGGTGCTGTGGTCGGGTGACGGGGTGCTGCGCGGGTCCGCGCCGATCCTCTCGCTCGTGCTCATGATCGCCGTCGCGCTGAGCGTGACCGCGGTGCCGGTCCTGGCCCGCATCCTCGAGGACCGCGACATGATGGCGGGCCGCAACGGCAAGCTGTCGATGGCCGCGGCCGTGTTCACCGACTCCACCGCGTGGCTGCTGCTCGTCGTCGCGATGGGCACCGCCTCCGGCGGCTGGGGCGGCGTGGTCCGCTCGCTCGCCGTGCTCGCCGTCGGCGTCACGATCGCCCTGCTCGGCCGGATCCTGCTGCGCGGAGCCACCGCGGGCACGCTCGCGGCGCGGTTCCCCCGCCTGCTGTCGGTGGCCGTCGCGGTCGCCGCGCTGGTGGTCGCGATCGAGATGGAGCACTGGGGCCTCACGGCGGTGTTCGGCGCGTTCGTGGTCGGCCTCGCGATGCCCAACGGCGAGGGCGCCGAACGCTGGGAGGAGGTCACCCGGCCGGTCGCGTCGCTCGGACGGCTGTTCGTGCCGGTGTTCTTCGTCGTGGCGGGCATGGGCCTGTTCTCCACCCCGTCGTCCTCGCTGCCGTGGGTCGCGGCGGTGCTGGCCACCGCGCTGGCGATCCTCGGCAAGGTCGGCGGCGGCTACCTCGGCGCCCGGCTGGGCGGCGAGACCCGGCGCGACGCCGTCACCATCGGCGTGCTGATGAACACCCGCGGCCTCACCGAGATCGTGGTGCTGCAAGCCGGGTACAGCGCCGGGCTGCTGTCCGCGGCCCTGTTCCTGGCGCTGGTGATCATGGCGCTGGTCACCACGGGCCTCACCGGGCCGCTGCTGTCGCTCATCGACCTGCGCGCCCGCCGCACGGCGCTGCCGCCGGTACTCGAACCGCAAGGGGGAACGCCGTGACGCAGTCGCCCGTCCAGTCGCCGACCGACCTGCCCGTCGCCGACTTCCGGTCGCTGATGGCGCGGTTCCCGACCGGGGTCGCCGTCGTCACCACGACCGGCGACGACGGCTCGCCGCGCGGCATGACCGTGTCGTCGGTGTGCAGCGTGACCCTGTCCCCGCCCACGCTGCTGGTGTGCCTGCGCGGCGGCAGCCCCACGCTGGACGCGATCCTGGACCGCTCGGCGTTCACGGTGAACTTCCTGCACGGCCGCGCCCAGACCGTGGCCGAGTTGTTCGCCTCCGGCGCCCCGGACCGCTTCGACCTCATCCCGTGGGAGATGCCGCCCGACGCGGGCGGCCCGCACCTGCACGAGGACGCCCACTCGATGGCCGACTGCCGGGTGAGCCGCACCGAGCTGGTCGGCGACCACGTGGTCGTGTTCGGCGAGGTCTTCGCCGTCGCCGAACGCCACGAACACGCCCCGCTCGTCTACGGCCTGCGCCAGTACCACTCCTGGCCCGGCCGCTGAACCCAGGACCGGGAGGCGACCCCCGCGCCCCCGGTCCCCTCGCACCGCCCCGGCACGCGGACGTCCCCCGGTCCGCGTGCCGGAGCGGTACCGGTGCTCGACCGCCGGAACCCGTTGCCCCGCCCGGTTTTGTCGGTGCGGGGTCGTAGGGTCCGCGACATGGGCGAGGTCGAGCGGGTGAACGTCGTGTACTGCGAAGGGTGGGATCCGTCGAACCGGACGGTCGTCGGACGGTTGGCGGTGGCGACGGCGCGGGAACGCGACCGGGCGGGGGAGCAGTACGCGGTCTGCCTCGTCGACCCCGAGACGGGGCTGCCCGTCGTGCTCGTCGAAATCGCGTGGCGGCACCACTTCGCTCGGTGCTGGTACTTCGACGAGCACGTCAGGCGACACCTGTCCGTGGAGTACCGCAGGACCTAGGACGACCGGCTGTTCCAGCTCCGGAACAGCCGGTGGACCTACGACTCCCCGGAGCGGCAGGAGTTCGACGACCGGGCCGAGCGGGTGGAGATCCGGCACGACCCGGACGGGACCGCGCGGCGGAGGTGTCCGACCCGAAGTCCGGCGCCACGCTGGTCGCTTTCGGCAGCGGCTGGGGTGACGGCAGCTACCCGGTCTGGGGCGGGCGGACCGCGGAGGGCGCGGTCGCGTGCTTCGTCGCGGACATGCTGCTCCTGCACGACGCGGAGGTGTCGGCCGTCTGAGGCTGGTCGTGCTCCGTCCGTCGGGGCGGTCAGCCTTCCCGGCGGACGCGCTGGTGCAGCGACTCCATCCGGTGGTCGAGCTGTGCGGCGATGTGGGCGGTGCTGGTCAGCTCGTCGAGGAAGTCCGACGGGGCTTGGTCGTCGAACTTGTAGAACAGCTTGTGCTCCAGCGTCGCCCAGAAGTCCATCGCGATCGTGCGCATCTGGACCTCGACCTTCACGTGCTCCACCCGGTCGGACAGGAACACCGGGATGCGCACGATCAGGTGCAGGCTGCGGTAGCCGTTCGGCTTGGGGTTCGCGATGTAGTCCTTGGACCGCAGGATCTCCACGTCGTGCTGGCGGCGCAGCATGGCCTCGACCCGGTAGACGTCCGAGACGAACGGGCACACCACGCGGACCCCGGCGACGTCGTGCAGGTGCTCGGCGATCAGCGACGGCTCGGGCTCCAGGCCCTTCCGGCGCAGCTTCTCGATGATCGCCTCGGGTCGCTTGATCCGGTTGGTGATGTGCTCGATCGGGTCATGTTGGTGGACGAAGTCGAACTCCTCGCTCAGAATGCGCAGCTTCGTCATGAGCTCGTCGATCGCGAACTTGTACACCAGCAGGTGCTGCGCGAGCTCGACGGGAACGGGCTCGACCACCCTCGCCCGCACACCGTTGTCCATGGGTCAAGGGTACCGGCGATCTTGGTCTAGACCATCACGTGACCTGCGGGTTACGATCGCGGGAACATGTTGTGAGCCGCAACAAAAGGGCCTCCGCCGCCACGGACCCCTCCACCCTGCACGTACCGGAGGCTGTTCATGCGCACTCTCGCCGCTGCGGCGATCCTCCTCGCCGCCCTGGTGGTGGACACGGGCACCGCGTCCGCCGCGGACCCCGTCTACAAGGACCCGACCCAACCCGTCGCCGCCCGCGTGGCCGACCTCCTCGGGCGCATGACGCTCGACGAGAAGATCGGCCAGATGACCCAGGCCGAGCGCAACTCGGTCACGACGGCCGACCTGACCAACTTCCGCCTCGGGTCGCTGCTGTCCGGCGGCGGCTCCGCGCCCTCGCCGAACACGGCGGCGTCGTGGGCCAACATGTACGACAACTTCCAGCGCGCGGCCATCGCCACGCCGCTGGGCATCCCGATGATCTACGGCGTGGACGCCGTGCACGGCCACAACAACGTCGCTGGCGCCACGATCTTCCCGCACAACATCGGCCTCGGCGCGACCCGCGACCCGGACCTCGTGCAGCGGATCGGCCGCGCCACGGCGGAGGAGGTGTCGGGCACCGGCATCGACTGGGACTTCGCGCCGTGCCTGTGCGTCGCCCGCAACGACCGCTGGGGCCGCACCTACGAGTCGTTCGGCGAGGTGCCGGAGATCGCCTCGTCGATGGCCACCCTCGTCACCGGCCTCCAGGGCGCGAAGCTCTCCGACCCCGGCTCGGTGCTGGCCACGGCCAAGCACTACATCGGCGACGGCGGCACGACCGGCGGCGACGACCAGGGCAACACCCAGATCAGCGAGGCCGAGCTGCGCGCCACGCACCTGCCGCCGTTCCGCGAGGCCATCGCCCGCGGCGTCGGCTCGGTGATGATCACCTACAGCAGCGTCAACGGCCTCAAGACGCACGCCAACAAGTACCTGATCACCGACGTGCTGAAGAACGAACTGGGCTTCTCCGGCCTGGTCGTCTCGGACTGGAACGCCATCGACCAGATCGACGGCCAGCCCGGCTTCACCGCCGCCGAGGTGGCCACCGCCATCAACGCGGGCCTGGACATGGTCATGGCGCCCACCGAGTGGCGGAACTTCATCACGTTCCTGCGCCAGGAGGTCAACGCGGGCCGCGTGCCGATGTCGCGCATCGACGACGCCAACCGCCGCATCCTCACCCAGAAGTTCCTGCTGGGCCTGTTCGAGAAGCCGTTGACCGACCGCACGTTCACGCCCACCGTCGGCAGCGCGGCGCACCGCGCCATCGCCCGCGAGGCCGTCCGCAAGTCGCAGGTGCTGCTGAAGAACCAGAACGGCGTGCTGCCGCTGTCGAAGACCGCGTCGAAGCTGTTCGTGGCGGGCAAGTCCGCCGACAACATCGGCTACCAGAGCGGTGGTTGGACCATGACGTGGCAGGGCGGCAGCGGCGCGGTCACGACGGGAACCACGGTGCTGCAAGGCATCCGGTCCGCGGTGTCGTCCACGTCGACCGTCACCTACAACCGCAACGGCACCGGGATCGACGGCAGCTACCAGGCCGCCATCGCCGTCGTCGGCGAGACGCCGTACGCGGAGGGCGCGGGCGACCGCGAGGGGAGCATGAGCCTCGACAGCGAGGACCTCGCGACCCTGGCCACGCTCAAGGCCTCCGGCGTGCCGGTCGTCGTCGTGCTCGTGTCGGGCCGCCCGATGGACGTCTCGGCCGAGCTGTCCAAGTGGAACGCCCTGGTCGCCGCGTGGCTGCCGGGCACCGAGGGCAACGGCGTCGCCGACGTCCTGTTCGGCGACTTCCAGCCGACCGGCTCGCTGCCGTCCACCTGGATGCAGTCCGCGAGCCAGCAGCCGATCAACGTCGGCGACGGCAAGACCCCGCTGTTCGCCTTCGGGACGACCAACCGGTACCCGGCCACCCAGAGCCCGTACTCGATCATCGGGGCGAGCTACTACGACGAGCAGCGCGGCACGGCCGTGGAGAAGTGCACGGACTCCGGCTGCGGCCAGAACGTGGGCAGCCTGACGCCGGGCGACTACGTCGCCTACGCGGACGTGGACTTCGGCGCCACGCCGCCCGCGTCGCTCTCGGCCAGGGTCGCGTCCGCGTCCACGGCCACCGGGTTCCTGGACTTCCGGCTCGACAGCCCGACCGGCCAGGTCGTCGCGTCGGTCGGCACGTCCGGCACCGGCGGCTGGCAGACGTGGGCGAGCCGGACGGCGACCGTGAACGCGGCCGCGACCGGCGTGCACCGGCTCTACGTCGTGGCCCGCGCGGGCTCCGGCAGCGGTGACCTGACCAACCTGAACTGGTTCCGGTTCGACCGCTGACACCACCCCCTTAGGCCACCTGGGTCCACCTGTTCACGCAGGTGGACCCAGGTGTCGACGGGGCGGCGATGATCGTTGTACGGTCCGCCGTCAGGTCCGCCGACCGAGGGGAAACCGCCATGCGACAACTGACCGACGACGAGCTCGCCCGATTAGTCAGGTCCAACCGCCGCCTCGCGCTCGGCCTCACCGCCACCGTCGTGCTCGGCGTCCTCGCCGTGGTGCTGATCGTGGCCACGGACGTCCACTTCGCCGTTCGCGGCGGCGTCGGCCTCGGCGCCCTCATCGGCACGCTCATGGTCATCCCGAACCGGAAGGTCGTCGCCGACCTCGGCCTGACCGTCGACGAGGCCCGCGCGATCCTCCAGGCGGAGAAGGAGCGGCGAACCGGCGTCGCGGACCTGACCGCGACCGAGCGCGCGAAC
>NZ_JBHYHC010000034.1:73311-81344 GCF_042738955.1 Umezawaea sp. NPDC059074 | reverse complement strand
GGATCGACGTGCTGGTGAACAACGCCGGGCACGGGCTGCTCGGGGCCGTCGAGGAGACCTCCGACGAGGAGGTCAGGGCGGTGTTCGAGACGAACGTGTTCGGGCTGCTGAACGTCACCCGCGCGGTGCTGCCGATCATGCGCCACCAACGGGCCGGGCACGTGCTCAACATGAGCTCGGTGGGCGGCTTCACGCAGGGCGCAGGGTGGGGCGTGTACGGGGCGACGAAGTTCGCCGTGGAGGGCCTGTCCGAGGCCCTGCACTTCGAACTCGCGCCGCTCGGCGTCCACGTGACGGTCGTGGAGCCGGGGCTGTTCCGCACCGACTTCCTCGACCCGTCCAGCCTGCGCTTGACTGGGACCGAGATCGGCGACTACGCGGGGACCGCCGGGACCATGCGCGGCGGGGCGGCGAGCTGGAACCACTCCCAGCCCGGTGACCCGGCGAAGGCGGCCGCCGTGCTGCTGGAGGTCGTGGCGTCGCCGAACCCGCCGACGCGGATCCAGCTCGGCGCGGACTCCGTGGCCCGCGTGGAGGACAAGCTCCGCATCGTGCGGGAGGAACTGGCCACCTGGCGCGCCCGGTCCCTGTCGACGGACCACACCCGGTGATGCGCCCGCAGAGCCTGCGGGCGCGGGAATCGGTGCTCACGGCCACGTGCGCGCTGCTGGAGGAGGGCGGGCTGCCCGCGGCGACCGTCGACGCCATCAGCGCGCGGTCCGGCGTCTCCAAGGCCACGATCTACAAGCACTGGCCCAGCCGCACGGCCGTGGCCGCGGAGGCGTTCGGCATCAAGATGGCCACGGCGGTGCCGCTGCCCGACACCGGCACCGCCGTGGGCGACCTGACCGAGCAGGTGCGGCTGGTCAGCGCGTTCTACTCCAGCCACGCCGGGTCGACGTTCGCGCAGCTGCTCGCGGCGTGCGTGACCGACCCGGCGGGCGCGCCGTACTTCCGCGAGTTCTTCCTGAACGGGCGGCGGGACGCCATCGGCGTGCTGTGGCGGCGGGCGCTGGAGCGCGGCGAGGTCGACGACGAGGTGGACGTGGAGACCGCGATCGACCTGCTGTTCGGCCCGCTGATCTTCCGCCTGCTCAGCGGCCACGCGCCGCTGGGCGAGACCGAGGCGGGGGCCATCGCCTCGGCGGCGTTGACCGGGCTGCTCAGAGGTCGCGGATGACCCTCGCCGGGTTGCCCGCGGCGAACACCCGGTCCGGCACGTCCCGGACGACCACTGCTCCCGCGCCGATCACCGCGTTCGCGCCGATCGTCACGCCGGGGCACACGATCACGCCGCCGCCGAGCCACGCGTTGGCGCCGATGGTGATCGGCTCGGGCCGCTCCCACCCCTCGCGGCGGCGGTCGTGGTCGTCCACCGGGTGCAACGCCGTGAGCAGTTGCGCGCGCGGGCCGATCCGGACGTCGTCGCCGATCGTGATCGGGGCGTCGTCCATGAGGATCGCGTCGGTGTTGACGAACGCGCGGGCGCCGATCGTGATCAGCGAGCCGTAGCTGCACTGGAAACGCGGCAGGACGACGGCGTCGGGTCCGAACCCGCCGAGCAGGCCGGTCAGGATCCTGCGTCGTTCCGCGTCGTCGTCCGCGCCGAGCGCGTTGAACTCGTCCAACGCGCGCCAACAACGCCGCCGGTCCTCGACCAGGTCGGGCTCGTCGAGGTACCACTCGCCGCGCAGCATCCGGTCCTTCTGCTCCCCCACGGTCAGACGAGGGGCTTGCGAGCGATCAGGTACGCCTGGGGCGTCTTCTCGTGCTCCTCCGCCTCGCGCACCAGCCGGACGTCCACGACCAGGCCCGCTGCGGTGAACAGGTCCGCCACGAAGTCCGGTCGCAGGCGGTACGCGTCGGCCTCGACGTCGTGGCCGTAGGCGTTCGTGATGCGCCTGCGCTCGTCGCCGACCTGGAACGCGGTCAGCAGCCGTCCGCCCGGCTCCAGCACGCGCGCCAGTTCCGCCACCAGCGCGGGCAGTCGCTCCAAGGGCGTGTGGATCAGGGAGTACCACGCCAGCGCGCCCGCGAGCGAGCCGTCCGGCAGGTCGAGCGCCGCCATCGACCCCACGTCGAACCGCAGGTGCGGGTGCGTCCGCCGCGCCACCTCGACCATGCCGGGCGAGAGGTCGACGCCGAAGACGTCCAGCCCCAACGCCGCCAGGTGGCCCGTGAGCCGCCCCGGACCGCAGCCGAGGTCGCCGACCCGGCCGGACTTGCCGACCTGCTCGGCGAACGCGGCCAGGACCGCCCGGTCCCAGGTGCTCTCGTCCAGCGCGTCCTTCAACGTCTCGGCGTAGGACTCGGCGACGGTGTCGTAGGCGGTCCGCGTCTCGGCCACGTAGGCGGGTTCGGTCATGGGCCGGAACGCTATCCCAGCCGTGGAGCCGAATCCGGTGAAGGGACGAACTCGGCGTGGTGGAACGACTTCCGCCCCAGCGGAACGATCACGCTCCGCCGGTCGCCGATCCGGGTCGCTCGAAGAAGGCGATGAACTGGTCCATGGCGGCGTTCACGCCGTCGAGGTCGTTGGTGGCGACCAGGTCGAGCAGCAGCCCCCGTGACACGGCGAGGCCGAGCCGGGCACGGGCGCGGGCCTCGGGCAGGGGGAGGCCCGCGCGGTGCTCGTAGGCGGCCAGCGGTTCGATCCACGACTCGACGATGCCGTCGAGCAGCGCGCTCGTGCCGGGGCGGCCCTGGACGGCTTGGCCGTACAGCTCGAAGAACAGCCGTTCGTGGGCGCGCAGCGCGGGGTCGGTGAGGCGGTCCCAGAACCGGCGGGCGAGCTGCGCGGGGGTGCTGTCGACGTCCGCGGTCAGCTCGGCGAGCGCCTGGCGCTGGTTCGCCTCGACGGCCTGGACGACCGCGACGAGGAGGCCCTCCTTGGAGCCGAAGTGGTAGCTGAGCATCCGGTGGCTGGTGCCCACGGCCGCGGCCAGCGAGCGGAGGCTCAGGTCGCCGAGGCCGTGCGCGGCGATGTGCTCGATCACGGCGGCGAGCAGCCGATCCCCTTGTCCAGGCATGTACCAGATGGTACATGTACCACATGGTACAGAGAGTGGACGCCTCCGCGAGCACGACCGCGAGCCCGGAACGGGTGTACGCGCTGGTCCGGGACGGGTCGACGTGGCCGACCTGGTCGACGCTGGACTCCTTCGAGCTGGAACGCCCCGGCGACACCGAGCGGGAGGGGCTCGGCGCGATCCGGGTGTTCCGCACGGACCGGTTCCCGAAGCCGGTCGTCAGCCGCGAGGAGATCGTGGAACTGGTGCCGAACCGCAGGCTGGGCTACGCGCTGCTGTCCGGTCTCGCGGTGCGGGACTACCGGGCGTTCGTCGACCTCGAACCCGACGGGACCGGCACGAGGATCCGCTGGCACTCGTCGTTCCGGCCCGTCGTGCCGGGCACCGGCTGGCTCTACCGGAGGGCGCTCCAGCGGATCATGACGGCCTGCGTGCGCGGTTTGGCCGACCACGCCGCGGGTACCACCTGAGGAAAACCACACCCTCATCGTGCGGTCGGCTTCATGGCGGGCGTCGGGGTCCGATTCCTAGCGTGGAGGCCATGAGCAACCCGGTTTCAGCGATCGTCGAGTGGGTCACCGGCCTGATGACCACGCTCGGCGCCCCCGGCGCGGGCCTGGCCATCGCACTGGAGAACCTGTTCCCACCCCTGCCCAGCGAGGTGTTCCTGCCGTTGGCGGGCTTCACCGCGAGCCGCGGCGGCATGAGCCTGATCGCCGCCATCGCGTGGACCACGGCCGGTTCGGTCGTGGGCGCGGTGGCGCTGTACTACGTCGGAGCGCTGCTCGGCCGCGAGCGGGTGCGCGCCATCGCCGCGAAGCTGCCGCTGGTGAAGGTGTCCGATGTGGACAAGACGGAGGACTGGTTCGCCAAGCACGGCACCAAGGCCGTGTTCTTCGGCCGGATGATCCCCATCTTCCGCAGCCTGATCTCCATCCCGGCGGGCATCGAGCGCATGGCGCTGCCCAAGTTCCTCGGCCTGACCGCCGCGGGCAGCCTGATCTGGAACACCGCCCTGATCATGGCGGGCTACCTGCTTGGCGAGCAGTGGCACCTCGTCGAGCAGTACACGGGGTACGTCTCCACGGCCGTGCTCGTCCTGGTCGGGATCGCCGTCGCCTGGTTCGTGGTCTCCCGCCTGACCGGGCGCGAGCGCAGCGGTCAGGACCCCAGGTAGCGCAGCACCGCCAGCACCCGGCGGCTGTAACCGTCCACTCCGGACAGACCGAGCTTCTCGAACACGTTGTACACGTGCTTCTCCACCGCGCTCTGCGACACGTGCAACCGGGCCGCGATGGTCGCGTTCGTGCAGCCCTCGGCCATCGCGGCCAGCACGTCCCGCTCGCGCGGGGTCAACGTCCCGACGTCGCGCGTGGTGCGGGACAACAGCTGCCGCACCACCTCGGGGTCGAACGCGGCCCCGCCCGAACCGACCCGGCGCAGCGCGTCGAGGAACTCTTCCACCCGCACGACCCGGTCCTTGAGCAGGTACCCCACGCCGTCGGACTGCCCCGTGAGCAGTTCGACGGCGTACCGCTTCTCCACGTACTGCGACAGCACCAGCACCCCCACCGCGGGCCACCGCCGCCGGATCTCCAGCGCCGCGTGCAGGCCCTCGTCGGTGTTGGTCGGCGGCATCCGCACGTCCGTCACCACCACGTCCGGCTGGTGCGCCGCGACGGCGTGGACCAGCGCGTCACCGTCGCCCACGGCCGCGACGACGTCGTGCCCCTCCTCGACCAGCAGCCGCACCAGCCCCTCGCGCAGCAGCGTCGAGTCCTCGGCCAGGATCACCCGCACGGCAGCTCCGCCTCGACGACGGTCGGCCCGCCGACCGGGCTCGCGACGGTGAACCGACCGTCCAGCGCCGCCACCCGCCGGGCCAGCCCCGCGAGACCGACCCCGTCCGGGTTGGCTCCCCCGCGCCCGTCGTCCTCGACCCGCACCCGCACCACCCCTTCGTCCCGGCGCACCACCACGGCGACACCGCTCGCGCCGGAGTGCTTCGCCGCGTTCGTCACGGCCTCGCACACCACGAAGTACGCGGCCGTCTCCACGGGCGCGGCCACCTCCCCGTCCAGCCGGACGTCGATCCGCACCGGCACGGCCGACCGGTCCGCCACGGCCGTCAACGCCTCCGCCAGCCCGAGCGAGTCCAGCGCCGCGGGGTAGACCCGCCAGGCGACCTCGCGCAGGTCTTCCAAAACCCGCGCCGACTCGTCGTGCGCCTGCCTCAACAACTCGTCCGCCTTGTCGGGGTTCCGACGCGCACGCCCGAGCAGCATCCCCAACGCCACCAACCGCTGCTGCACGCCGTCGTGCAGGTCGCGTTCGATCCGCCGCCGCTCGGCGTCGACCGCCTCCACGACGCCCGCGCGGCTCGCCGCGAGCTGCTCGATCCGCTGCCGCAGCAGTTCCCGTTCGCTCGGCCCGAGGAACCGGTGCGCGACCCGCCGTTCCAGCGCGACCACGCCGAGAATGCCCTGCACCTCGACGAACAGCAGCACCACGCCCGCCAGTGCGGTCCAGCCGAGTTCGGCCGCGTTCGAGAGGTCCAGCTCCCCCGTGCCGAGCCGCCACGCGATGACCGCTGCCCAGTACAGGCCGTAGAACAGCCACGCCACCACGACACCGCCGAGCAGCCCCACCAGCGCCCGCACCGCGAGGAACCGGCGGGCTTGGCGCTCCAACGGTTCCGCGCTGTCGACGCCGAGGAACACCAGCAGCCGACGGCGTTCCACCTTCGCGAACCAGGCCACCACGCGGTCGGAGAACGCCAGCGCGGGCAGTTCGACCAGCGCGCCGCAGAACCCGAGCAGCAGCCCCACGACCCGCCGCACCGCCGTCCCCACCGCTCCCCCGCCCGTCGCAGTCGACGACCAGCGTGCCACGGGGTTCAGCCGGTCAGCGCGGGGGCCAGCAACTCCTTGATCTCCCGCACGGCCGCGCGGCCCGCCCGCGACGCGCCGACCGTGCTGGCCGACGGGCCGTAGCCCACCAGGTGCACGCGCGGCTCGGCCACCACGCGGGTGCCGTCGAGCTTGATGCCGCCGCCGGGTCCGCGCAGCTTCAACGGGGCCAGGTGGTCGATCGCGGGCCGGAACCCGGTGGCCCACAGGATCGCGTCGGCGCGGACCTCGCGGCCGTCGGCCCAGGCGACCCCGGTCGGCGTGATCCGGTCGAACATCGGCAGCCGCTCCAACAGCCCGGCCTCCTGCGCGGCGCGCACCTGCGGCGTCCGGAACAGGCCCGTCACGCTCACGACGCTGGCGGGCGGCCGTCCGGCGCGCACGGCCTCGTCCACCCGCGCCACCACGGCCCGGCCGATGTCCTCGGTGAACGGCTCGTCGCTGAACAGCGGTTCCCGCCGGGTGACCCACGTCGTCGTGGCGTACCGCTGGATCTCCAGCTGGAGCTGGATCGCCGACGACCCACCGCCGACGACGATGACGTGCTGCCCGGCGAACTCCTCGGGCCGCGCGTAGTTCGCGGTGTGCAGCTGGCGGCCGCGGAACAGCTCCTGGCCGGGGTAGCGCGGCCAGAACGGGTGCGTCCACGTGCCCGTGGCGTTGATCAGCGCTCGCGCCGACCACGTCTCGTCCGCGCTCTCGACCAGCAACCGCCCGTCGTCGCCGTAGCGGACAGCGGTCACGCCGACGGGCCGCTGGACGTGGATGTCGTTGCGCCGCTCGAAATCGGCGAAGTAGGCGGGCAGCACCTCGTTGGCCGGGGCGCGGTCGTCGACCACCTCGAACGGCATGGCGGGCAGGTCGTGGATGCCGTGCACCGTGGCCATCCGCAACGTCGGCCACCGGTGCTGCCAGGCGCCGCCGGGACCCCGGTCGGCGTCGAGCACCACGTGGTCGATCCCGGCCCGGCGCAGGAAGTAGCCGCTGGACAAGCCCGCCTGCCCCGCCCCGATCACCACGACGTCGACGCTGATCACACCTCGTGCAACAGCCCGGACTTGCCCGAACTTCCGTCGCCCGCGTCACATTCCCGCTATCTTCGGGCGAGTGCACAAGATCTTTTCAACGGTCCTCGCCCTCGCGCTGGTCACAGCCGCGGCGAGCCCTGCCGCGGCGGACACCTCCGCCGCCGACGCCCGTGCCGCGGTGCCCTCGGACGTGACCGTCGCGTTCGCCGTCTACGACCGCGACTCCGCTCGCACCACCCTGCAGTACAACGAGCACCAGCAGATCCGCTCAGCCTCCGTGGTCAAGCTGCTCATCGCGCTGGACTACTTCGAGACCAACGGTCCCGACACCCCGATCCCGGACGCGGACCTCGCCCTGCTGGTGCCGATGCTGCGCTCCAGCAACGACGACGCGGCCAGCGAGCTGTGGGTGCGCCTCGGCTGGGAGAAGATCGTCGAGCGGGCGGTGACCCGCCTGCACCTGGTGGACTCCGCGCCGCCGGTCAACGTCGGCTTCTGGGGCTACACCGCGCTCAGCGCCGCGGACGTCGTGACCATCTACCGCCACATCCTCGAGGACGCGCCCGCCCGCGTCCGCGACTTCATCATGGACAACCTCTACGCGGCGACCTCGTGCGCCTCGGACGGGTTCGACCAGTCCTTCGGCATCCCCCAGGCCATCCCCGGCCGGGTGGCGTTCAAGCAGGGGTGGTCGCGCTTCGGCGACGTCCCGCCGCGTCCCTGCGTCGAACCCAAGCCGCGCCGGTTCATCGGCGCGTCGAAGGACGGTGACGGGCAGGGCCTCGCGCCGGACCTCGTCCGCCCGGCGATGCACACCACCGGCGTCTACGGCCACAAGATCATGGCCGTGCTGACCCTGGAGCCGGAGGGCACGACCTGGGACCAGTCCGCCCAGCGGATCACCGTCCTGACCGGGGCCGTGTACCTCGCGGAGCGCATCATCGGCGGACACGCCGTGTGACGACCGTCGCGGGGGGGGCGGTTTCCTCCCGGCGCCCGGTTTCAAGTGTTTTTACAGCCACCCCCCAGAGGCCCGTGGCGGAGAGGGCCAGGCCCGCCAACGGAGC
>NZ_JBHYHC010000034.1:0-73301 GCF_042738955.1 Umezawaea sp. NPDC059074 | reverse complement strand
GGGCCGGCCCGGGGCCCCCTCCGCCCCGGGGTGCCCCGCCGTGCCGGGGGCCGTGTCCCTCGCGCCGCCCACCAGCGGCGCACCCCCCTGGGGCCCCCCGCGGGGGGGGGCATTGTCCCCCCCCGCGACGGGTTTCCAGTGTTATGACCCGACTCCGCGACGTGCCGCTGTCCGTGCTCGACCTGGCCACCATCGGCAGCGGTTCGGACGCGTCGACGGCGCTGCGGAACACCACCGAGCTGGCCAGGCACGTGGAGCGCCTCGGCTACCGGCGGTTCTGGCTCGCCGAGCACCACAGCATGCCCGGCATCGCCAGCTCCGCGCCCGCCGTGCTGATCGGCCACGTCGCGTCGGCCACCTCCACGCTCCGCGTCGGCTCCGGCGGCGTGATGCTGCCCAACCACGCGCCGCTCGTCGTGGCCGAGCAGTTCGGCACGCTCACCGCGCTGCACCCGGACCGGATCGACCTCGGCATCGGCCGCGCGCCCGGCACGGACCAGAAGACCGCCCGCGCGCTGCGCCGGTCGACCGGCACGCTGTCGGCGGAGGACTTCCCGCAGCAGCTCACCGAGCTGATGGGCTACTTCGACGGCACCGAGGACATCACCGCCGTGCCCAGCACCGGCAACAAGCCGCCGGTGTGGCTGCTCGGTTCCAGCGGCTACAGCGCCCAGGTGGCGGGCATCCTCGGCCTGCCGTTCGCGTTCGCCCACCACTTCAGCGCGGAGAACACGCTGCCCGCGCTCGCGCTGTACCGGCAGAACTTCCGGCCGTCGACCGTGCTCCAGGAGCCGTACGCGATGGTCTGCGCGGCCGTGATCGCGGCCGACACCACCGAGCACGCGCAGTGGATCTCGGCCCCGGCCGGCCTGGCGTTCCTGCGGCTGCGCGGTGGCAAGCCCGGCCTGTTCCCCTCCCCGGAGGAGGCGGCCGCGTACGAGTACAGCGACATCGAGCGGATGTTCATCGAGGACCGCGCGTCGTCGATGGTGATCGGCGACCCGGCGACCGTGGACGCCGGCCTGGCCAAGCTGCTCGACGACACGCAGGCCGACGAGCTGATGATCACGACGATGGTGCACTCCAACGCGGACCGGATGCGGTCCTACGAGCTGGTGACCGAGCTGGCGGGTCGACCGGTCAGCGTGTGATCCACTAATCCGAACGGGTGATTCGAGGGCACGGGTGTAGCACCTGCCGCGCACCGCGCGATGTCGTAGTCGAGCGCGCACGCCCCCCGACGCGCTCAACTACTCCCGAGCCCTCGGGCCCGGAGTGAGCACGAAAATATCGGCCGCCGCCGCGATCGGTGTGGGTGGTGCCCCTGTGGCACCGCCCACGCCGTCGGCCGCTGGTCATCACGTCTTGGCCACAGCCAGGCACCAGGTGCGAATCAAGCACCGGAATCGGCCCCGCGCGTCCCGAAACACCGTCATGGTGGTGGCAGTCGCAGTCGCGCCCACCGCCGGGGCGGAAAGGGGAGTTCGTGAAGTTCGCCAAACTGGCCGTCGGCATCTGCCTGACCTTGGCCGTGGCGGGATGTGCGGGCGCCCCCGATCTCGTCAGCGCGCCCGCGGCCCAAGCCAACGAGAACCCCTCGGCCCGGCAGGGCGGCGTCGCGGACGCCCCCTCGGCCGCCCCGTACACCGCCTTCGGCGCGCAGCACGTGTGGACCAACGGACTGTCGATCACCATCGGCCAGCCGAAGACGCTGCAACCGAGTGAGACCGCGTTCCCCAAGGCCGCCCGCATGGCCGTGATCAGCGTGACGATCACCAACGGCAGCAAGACCGAGTACCGCCCCACCCAGCTGTCGATCCGCGCTCTCGCCGACGGCAAGCCGTCGCAGGAGGTCATCGACTCGGTCCAGGGCCTCAACGGCATCACCACCGCCGTCCACGAGCTCCCGCCCGGCCGGGACACCACGGTCACCTTCGCGTTCGCGGCCCCCAAGGACCCCGTGCGCCTCCAGCTGATCGTGGAACCCAACGGGGCGGACCAGGAGCCCAGCGCCACCTTCGAAGGCCAGGCCTGAGTACCGTCTGGTGACATGAGCGAGCAGAAGCGCCTCTCCCCCGGCGACCAGGCGCCGGCGTTCACCCTCCCCGACAGCGAGGGCAAGCCCGTCTCCCTGGCGGACTACCTGGGCCGATCCGTCGTCGTCTACTTCTACCCCGCGGCGAGCACGCCCGGCTGCACCAAGCAGGCGTGCGACTTCCGCGACAGCATCGGGTCGTTGGCCGAGTCGGGCTACGACGTCGTGGGCATCTCCCCGGACAAGCCCGCGAAGCTGGCCAAGTTCGCCGCCGCCGAGGAGCTGAACTTCCCGCTGCTGTCCGACGAGGACCGTTCGGTGCTGGCCGAGTGGGGCGCGTACGGCGAGAAGCAGAACTACGGCCGCACGGTCGTCGGCGTGATCCGCTCGACGTTCCTCGTGGACCCCGAGGGCAAGATCGCGAAGGCCATGTACAACGTCCGCGCCACCGGCCACGTCGCCAAGCTGCTGCGCGAACTGCCCGCCTGACCACCCGGTAGCCGCGCAGGAGGTACGAGTTGTCCGTGGGACGCGAGCACGGCCACTTCGGTGGGACGCCGAGGCCTCGCGGGTCGCAGAACGCGGTGATCGGCACCGTCGAGTACCTGGCGCTGCACGAGGACTCCGTGGCGCGCCTGGTCAACACCGCGCGGGCGGAGGCGGGCCTGCCTCCGCTGCGGCAGGACGACCGCCTGCGCGCGGCGGCCAGGGCGCACAGCAAGGACATGGCGGTGCGCGACTTCTGCGCGCACGTCACGCCGGACGGCGTGACGCCGCTCGACCGGATGCTCGCCGCCGGGTGCCCCACCCCCGGCGGCGAGAACGTCGCCACCGGTCAGGAGAACGCGCACGTCGTGATGCAGGCCTGGATGGACAGTCCGGGCCACCGCGCCAACGTGCTGAGCCCCTACTTCGCCATCATCGGGGTCGGCGCGTACTTCGGTCGCGGTGGCCCGTGCTGGACCCAGAACTTCGGCTACTGAGCCAGCGCCCGCAGGTTCGGCAGCAGCAGTCGGAGCGCCCGGCCGCGGTGCGACAGGGCGTCCTTCTCCGGCGGGGCCAGTTCGGCCGAGGTGACCTCGTGGCCCTCGGGCACGAAGATCGGGTCGTAGCCGAAGCCGTTGGCGCCCCGCATGGAGCGGATGATGGTGCCGCGCCACTCGCCGCGCACGACCGTGGACTCGCCGCCGGGCACCACGAGGGCCGCCGCGCACACGAACCCGCCGCCGCGGCGGTCGTCCGGGACGTCGCCGAGCTGCGCCAGTACCAGGTCCACGTTGGCCTGGTCGTCGCCGTGCCTGCCGGACCAGCGGGCCGACAGGACGCCGGGCATCCCGTTCAGCGCGTCGACGGCGATGCCCGAGTCGTCCGCCACGGACGGCAGGCCCGTCGCCTCGGCGGCGTCACGGGCCTTCGCCAGCGCGTTGCCCTCGAACGTCGGCTCGGTCTCCGGCGCCTCGGGGAACTCCGGCACGTCGTCGAGGCCGACGACCTCGATGCCGTCGAGGCCCTCGGCGGCCAGGATGCGGCGCAGCTCGCCGAGCTTCTTGGCGTTGCGGGACGCCAGCAGGAGCCTGGTCACGAGCGGGACTTCTTCGGCTTCGGCTCGGGCAGCACGCCGGGGTACGGCAGCGCCAGCGCCTCGGCCTGGAGGCGGTTCAGCTCGGCGCAGCCCTCCAGGGCGAAGTCGAGCATCTTGTCCAGCGTGGACCGGGCGAAGGTCGCGCCCTCGCCGGTGCCCTGCACCTCGATGAGCGTGCCCGCGTCGGTGGCGACGACGTTCATGTCGACCTCCGCGCGCGAGTCCTCCTCGTACGGCAGGTCCAGCCGCACGCGACCGTCCACAACGCCCACCGAGACGGCCGACACGGCGCACGCCAACGGCTTCGGGTCGGCCAGGCGGCCCGCGGCCCCCAGCCAGGTGATGGCGTCGGCCAACGCCACGTAACCGCCGGTCACGGCCGCGGTGCGGGTGCCGCCGTCGGCCTGGATCACGTCGCAGTCGATCACGATCGTGTTCTCGCCCAGCGCGGCGAGGTCGATGCACGCCCGCAGCGAGCGGCCGATCAGCCTGCTGATCTCGTGCGTCCGGCCGCCCACCCGGCCCTTCACGGCCTCGCGGTCGCTGCGGGTGTGGGTCGCGGAGGGGAGCATCGCGTACTCGGCGGTCACCCAGCCGAGACCGGAGCCCGCCCGCCACCTCGGCACGCCCTCGGTCACGCTCGCGGCGCACAGCACCCTGGTGTTGCCGAACTCCACCAGCACCGATCCCGCGGGCCACTGCTGGTAGCCGCGGGTGATCCGGATGTCGCGCAGCACGTCGTCGTTCCTGCCATCGGTCCTCAGCACGCCACTACCCTAAGGTGCTCGCCAGGTGAACCAAGGGACGGCCCACCGGCGTAGGGAGAGGCATGGCACTCGCAGACGACCTGGTGACGATCAACGGCATTCCGGCGCACCCCCTTCTGGTCCACGCCGTGGTGGTGCTGCTGCCGCTGGCTGCGCTCGGCGCGATCGCGCTGGCGGTCCGGCCGTCGTGGCGGCGCAAGTACTCGTGGCCGGTGCTCGGGCTGACGATCGTCGGCGTCGGGGCCGTGCCGCTGGCGCAGAAGGCGGGCGAGCAGCTGGAGGCGAAGCTCGCCGGGCTGGACAACCCGCTGATCGCGCGGCACGCGGACCTCGGCAACGACCTGCTGCCGTTCGCGCTGGGCTTCCTGGTGGCCGTGGTGCTGCTGGTCGTCGCGGGACGGCTGGCCGACCGCGAGGGCACGGCCGCGGCCGAGACGCCGGACATCCCGAAGACGTGGCGGCGCATCGCCATCGTGATGTCGGTGCTCGTGGTCCTGGCCGGGGTGGCCAGCACGGTGCAGGTGGTCCGCATCGGCGACAGCGGCGCGACGGCCGTCTGGAACGGCGTCGGCACCAGCTAGGTGGCGGTCCTGTCTAGGGCAGGGTCAGCGGCGCGGTCGCCGAGCGCTTCAACGTCCGCGTGACGGTGCACAGCTGCTCGACGGCCCGCCGCACGACCGTCTCCAGGGCGGCGCGCTGCGCGTCGTCCAACCCGGACAGGTCGTAGTCGAGCGAGACCGGCACCGTGGTCACCTCGTGGGCGCCTTCGACGCTCACGTGCTCGGCGTGCGCGGTGAACTCGCCGACCCGCCGGGTGAGCAGGGTCTCGGCGGTCACGGCCACGCAGCCCGCCGCGGCGGCCAGCAGGAGCTCCATCGGGCTGAAGGAGCCCTCCTGGTCCTTGCGCCCGATCCGGACCTCCGCGCCCCGCCCGTTGGTCGCGATGAACTCGTGCTCGCCCGCCTGGCGGACGTCAATGTTCGACACCCCTCGAAACTAGCTCACCCGCGCCGCCACGGGTTCGGGTCCGGGGCGGCGCGGGTGATTTTCACAGAGGGCCGGTTCGACGCGGTGGGCGCGAACAGGCACGCCGCGGCGAGCTAGTCGATGCGGTCGGCGGTGGCCTTCGCGAGCTTGCGGACGTACTCGATGTCGCCGCAGCCGTCGGCGATCCGCTCCTGCCGCTCCTCCAGGAAGTCCTTGCCCAGCTCCGCGCGGCGCTCGTCGGCGACCTCGGAGCGGGCGTCGTT
Source organism: Umezawaea sp. NPDC059074 (assembly GCF_042738955.1). Taxonomy (NCBI): domain Bacteria; kingdom Bacillati; phylum Actinomycetota; class Actinomycetes; order Pseudonocardiales; family Pseudonocardiaceae; genus Umezawaea; species Umezawaea sp. NPDC059074. The sequence continues at coordinate 67,667 of NZ_JBHYHC010000034.1, read as the reverse complement.
GAGGATGGTGCGCTCCTCCTCGTCCACGTGGTGGTTGAGGGCCTCGACCAGTTCCTCGAGCTTGTCCTCCCACTCGTCGGACTCGGTGTCGGACACCTCCATCAGCGCGAGCAGGGCCTGGTGGCCTTCGGCGTGCTCCTCGGCGCCGTGGTCGACCTCGTGGTTGTCGACCTCCTTGTACCGCTTCAGCGCGGGGTAGACCTTGGTCTCCTCGGCTTCGGCGTGGGCGACGAGCAGTTCGGCGAGCTCGCCGAGGAGCGCGGTGCGGTCGGAGGTGCGGTCGCGCAGGTCGCGGAACAGCTCCTCGAACCGGCGGTGGTCGGCCAGGATCAGCTCGACGACGTCGGTGGCCATCTTCGTCCTCCAAGTGGTGGGTAGCTGCGGATACCCACCACCGGCGCTAGCCAATCCGGTGGCGCCCGCCCTGCCTCGCCAGTTCAGCCGGTCCGGTGAACGCGGTCCGCGCCTCGGCCAGCAGGGCGTCCGGGTCGTCCCACGGCGCGATGTGCGTGAGCAGCAGCCTGCCGACGCCCGCCTCTGCGGCCACCGCGCCCACCGGGCAGCCCGCCTCGGCCAGCAGCACGTCGACCCCCGCTGCCAGCCTCGGGTGGGCGCCGTAGGCGAGCGTGGCGCGCTCGGTGGCGATCCGGAACCCGAACGCCGAGCCGAGTGGCGCGGCGGTGATCTCGAACGGCCCTCGGCGGATCGGGCCCTCGGCGAGCGGCCGGAAGTCGAACACGTCGGACAGGTCCGTGACGACGAGCTCCTCGGCGTTCTCCGCGTACGCCCTGGCGAAGCGGTCCGGCGCCTCGGGGGGCGCGTGCACCTCCAGCCGCCGTTCGGCCGGGTCGTAGGGCGGGTGCGTGTGGTAGCGGCGCAGCACCGTCAACGCGGTCAGGTCGCTGCAGTGGTCCGGGCACAGCTGCGACAGCACGAGCGCGTCGATGGCGAACGGGTCGCACCGCGTCTGGAGCGCGGCGAGCACCCCGCTGCCGAAGTCGAGGACGAGGCGGAAGCCGTCGGCCTCCACGAGGTAGCCGGACGCCGCGGCGTTCGGCCCCGGCAACCGGCCTGAGCAGCCGAGGATGGTCAGGAGCACGCGTGCGAGCCTCGCACGTCACCCCATCGCGTGAAACGCGGAAACACCCAGTTGGGGTAGGAACCTTCGGGCCAGCCTGGTGAACGACTCCAGGTCGCCGGTGCAGCTGAACAGCTGGTCGGGTTCACCCTCGCGGAACTCGTCGCGCTCGGTGAGCACCCGCATGACGTCCTTGACCGTCTCCTCGGCGCTGGACACGAGGGTCACCCGCTCGCCCATCACGATCTGGATCACGCCGGTCAGCAGCGGGTAGTGCGTGCAGCCGAGCACGAGGGTGTCCACGTCGGCCCGCTGCAACGGCTCCAGGTAGCCCTGGGCGAGGTTGAGGACCTGGCGGCCGGACGTGGTGCCGCGCTCGACGAAGTCGACGAACCGCGGGCACGCCACGGCCGTGACCTCGACGTCGCGGGCCGCGGCGAACGAGTCCTGGTACGCGCCGGAGGTGATCGTGCTGACCGTGCCGATGACGCCGATCCGGCCGGTGCGGGTGGTGGCGACCGCCCGCCGCACGGCGGGGACGATCACCTCGACCACGGGCACGTCGTAGCGCTCGCGGGCGTCCCGCAGGCAGGCGGCGGACGCGGTGTTGCAGGCCATCACGATCATCTTCGCGCCATCGGCCACGAGCCGGTCGCACAGCGCCAGCGCGTGCTTGCGCACGTCCGCGATGGGCAGGGGGCCGTACGGGCCGTTCAGCGTGTCGCCGATGTACCTGATCCGCTCGGCGGGCAGCTGGTCCATGATCGCCCGCGCGACGGTGAGCCCGCCGCCGCCGGAGTCGAAGATGCCGATCGGGGCGTCCGCGGAAGTCACATCGTCAGACTAGCCGGCGTCGACGTGGTGACCCGGCGGGAGTCCCTGGCCACGCCCCACGCGGCGAGGACGCCGCCGAGCGCGCCGAACAGGTGGCCCTCCCAGGAGACGCCGGGCTGGCCGGGCAGCACGCCCCACAGCGCCCAGCCGTAGGCGGCGAACACCAGCACGGCCACCACGATCTGCCACGGGGCGCGCGCGAAGATGCCGCGGACCAGCAGGAACGCCAGGTAGCCGAAGATCAGCCCGGACGCGCCGATGTGGCTGGCAGGCGAGCCGACGAGCCAGATGCCGAGCCCGCTCGTCAGCCAGATCACCACCGTGACCTGCGTGAACTGCTTCAGCCCTCCCGAGGTGGCGAGGAAGCCGAGCACCAGCAGCGGCACGGCGTTGCCGGTCAGGTGGCCCCAGTTCGCGTGCAGCAGCGGGTACCAGATCAGGTTGTCCCACTGGCTGAAGTCGCGCGGGATCACCCCGTCGTTGTCGAGGGTGTGGCCGAGCGCGGTGTCGACCCCCTCGATCACGAAGAGGAGCGCGACGAACCCGGCCACGACGGCAGCCGACAGCAGCGGCTGCGGCGGGATGATCCGCTTGGAGAGCTGCTTCGGCGCCTGCACGCTGGTCGTGTCCACCCCCCAAGGTTACGTGCGGGAACAGGAAAAAGGGGCCGTCCGCTTAAGGTGGGCCGGTGTCGATCGACGTAGCGGTGCGCATCCAGGCCGAACTGGGCGAAGGACCTACCTGGGACCGGGCGAGCTCCACCCTGCTGTGGGTGGACGTGCTGGCGGGCGAGGTGCACCGGTACGCGCCCGCGCGGGACGACGACGCGGTGCTCGTGCTGCCGCAGCACGTCGGCGCCGCGAAGCCCCGCGCGATGGGCGGGCTGGTGGCGAACCTGCGCGACGGGATCGCGCTGGTCGACCGCGACGGGGCCAAGACGTGGCTCGTCTACTGGGCGCGGGACGGGGTCCGCGGCAACGACGCGGCGGTCGACCCGGCGGGCCGGTTGTGGGCGGGCACCATGCGCTACGACACGGCTCCCGGCGGCGGCTGGCTGGCGCGCGTCGAGCCGACCGGCGCCGCGAAGGTGGTGCTCGACGACGTGACCATCAGCAACGGCATCGGCTGGAGCCCGGACGGCACGCGGATGTACTACATCGACACCCCGGAGCAGCGGATCGACGTGCTCGATTACGACGTCGACACCGGCGAGGCCACCGGGCGGCGGCCGCTGTGCGCGGTGGAGGGCACGCCGGGCAGCCCGGACGGGTTGACGGTCGACGCGGACGGCTGCGTGTGGGTGGCGCTGTGGGGTGGCGCGGCCGTGCGCCGGTACACCCCGGAGGGCGTGCTGGACCGGGTGATCGCCTTGCCCGTGGACCAGCCGACGGCGTGCTGCTTCGGCGGCGAGGACCTGACCGACCTGTACGTGACGTCCGCGCGGACGGGCCTGGACGAGGCGGAGCTGGCGGCGCGCCCGCTGTCCGGCTCGGTGCTGGTCCTGCCCGGTCTCGGCGTCGGCCTGCCGTCGACGGCGTTCGCGGGCTGAGACCCACTCGAAGACCTCCGGCGGACGAGCGCGGCCGTCGGAATAGTTGACACTGACTAGTTGAACATGGATAGTCGATCCTAACTACGAGATGAGGATGTCGTGGCGAAGCGGCGCAAGGTCTCCAACCCGCTCGCACTGGCGGTGCTGGCCCAACTGCTGATGGGGCCGACCCACCCGTACGAGATCGGGCGGCGGCTGACCGTCCAGGACAAGGGTCGCAACATCAAGTACACCCGCGGCTCGCTGTACATGGTGGTGGAACAGCTGGTCAAGGCCGGTTTCGTCGCCGAGGACGGCACGGTCCGCGACACCCAGCGACCCGAGCGGACGATCTACGCGCTCACCGAGGACGGCAGGGCCGAGCTGTACGACTGGCTGCGGGACCTGGTCGCCCGACCGGAGCACGAGTTCCCGAAGTTCGGCGTCGCGCTGTCGCTGCTGGTGGTGCTCTCGCCCGCCGACGCGGTGGACCTGCTCGGCCGTCGCCTGGTGGCGCTGACCGAGGAGACCGACCAGATCCGCGCCGACGTCAAGGCGTCCGTCGACGGCGGCCTGGCGTGGGTGTTCGTCGTCGAGGAGGAGTACCGCCTCGCGGTGCTCGACGCCGAGGCGCGGTTCGTCACGACCCTCATCACGCAGCTCGAGAAGCCGGAGTACGTCCGGATGTGGCAGGAGATGTTCCAGGGGGAGACATGACAGGCATACGAACGGCGCTGGTCGTCGGCGGTGGGCTCGCGGGCCCGGTCACGGCGTTGGCGCTGCGCAAGGCGGGGATCGAGGCGACCGTGGTCGAGGCGTACCCGACGACCGCCGACGGCCTCGGCGGCCAGCTCACGGTGGCGCCCAACGGGTTGGACGCGCTGGAGGTCGTCGGCGCGCGGGAGGCCGTGGAGGCGGTCGGGCTGCCGATGCGGCGCACGGTCATGGCCAACGGTCGCGGCAAGGTGCTCGTCGAGTTCGAGGCGCTGCCGGACCTGCCGCCGAGCCGCACGCTGTGGCGGTCCGCGCTGTACCGGGCGCTGCACGACCACGCGGCGGCCGAGGGCGTGGTCACCGAGCACGGCAAGCGGCTCGTGGGCGTGGACGAGGAGCCGGACGGGATCACCGCCCGGTTCGCCGACGGCAGCACGGCCACGGCCGACGTCCTGGTCGGCGCGGACGGCGTCGACTCCACCGTGCGGCGGCTGATCGACCCGGCCGCGCCCGGCCCTTCGCACGTGCCGCTGCTCAACTTCGGGGCGGTGGCGGACATCGCGGTCGACACCGCGCCGGACACCACGTGCTTCGTCTTCGGCAGGCGGGCGTTCCTCGGCTACTGGATCCAGCCCGACGGCCGCACGTCGTGGTTCGGCAACCTGCCGCACCAGGCGAGGATGACGTCCGCCGAGGCCAGGGCCGTGCCGTCCGAGGAGTGGCTGCGGCGGTTGCGCGAGGTCTACGCCGACGACGTGCCGGGCCGGGAGTTGTTGGCGCACACCGATCCCGCGCAGCTGTCCGCGTTCGGGTCCGTGCAGATCATGCCCGCGCTGCCCGCGTGGCACCGCGGCCGGATGGTGCTCGTCGGCGACTCGGCGCACGCGCCGTCGCCCAGTTCCGGCCAGGGCGCGTCGCTGGCGGCCGAGAGCGCGGTGCAGCTCGCCCGGTGCCTGCGGGACCTGCCGGACGTGCCGAGCGCGTTCGCCGCGTACGAGGAACTGCGGCGGCCACGCGTGGAGAAGGTCGCCGCGCGTGCCGCGAAGACCAACAGCAGCAAGGGTTTCGGGCCCGTCGCCAGCGCGCTGATGGGTGTGATGATGCCGTTGGCGATGAAGACGTTCCTCACGCCGGAGAAGATGCTCGGCCTGGAGCAGCGCCACCACATCGACTGGCGGGAACCCGTCGCGGTGTGACGGCTAGACGTCGTAGACGGCGTCCTGCTCGACCAGCGAGGTGGGGCCGGGGAACACGCTGGACGCGTCGGCGAACACGGCGTCGCGGTCGGACCAGGGCAGCACGTGCGTGAGCAGCAACCGCCGCACGCCCGCCTCCACCGCGACGCCCGCCGCCTCCCGCCCGCTCATGTGCAGGTTGTCCGGCCGCGCCCCGCGGTCCGGCCACGCCGTGTCGGCCAGCAGCACGTCCGCTCCCCTGGCCAGCTCGACCAGCTCGGGGCACGCGGCCGTGTCGCCGGAGAACACCATCGACCGGCCGCCGTGCTCGACGCGGAACCCGTAGGCCTCGCAGATGTGCCGCATCGGGGCGACCGTGACGGTGCACGGCCCGAGCCGGAACGTCCCCGGCCGCAGGGTGGTGAACGCGAACACGTCCTCCACCGACTCCGGTTCGGCGCGGCTGGCGGCGTGCGCGTTCGCCAGCCGCTCCGCCGCGCCGGTCGGGGCGTGCACGGGCAGCCGCCGGACGCGGGGGTCGTACGGCGGGCGCGGGTGGCGGCGGCGGTAGGTCGTGAGGGCGGCGAAGTCCGCGCAGTGGTCGAGGTGCAGGTGCGACAGCAGCAGCGCGTCCACGTCGAACGGCGAGCAGTGCGTCTGGAGCTTGCCGAACGTGCCCGCGCCGAGGTCGAGCACGAGCCGGAACCCGTCGGCTTCCACGAGGTAGCCCGACGTCGGGAGATCCGGGCCGGGCACGCTGCCCGAGCAGCCCAGCACGGTGATCTTCACCGGAGGAGGATAACCGGTTGGTCAGGCCCAGAGGTGGCCGTCGAGCCGCTCCGACGCCTCGTCGAGCGTGCCCGCGTACGCGCCCGTGGACAGGTACTTCCAGCCGCCGTCCGCCACGATGAACACCACGTCAGCGGGTTCGCCCGCCCCCGCGGCCTTCTCGGCGACGGCCAGCGCCGCGTGCAGGATCGCGCCGGTGGAGATGCCCGCGAAGATGCCTTCGGTTTCCAGCAGCTGCCTGGTCCGGCGCAGGGCGTCGTACGAGCCGACCGAGTACCGGCCGGTGAGCACGGACGCGTCGTACAGCTCCGGCACGAACCCCTCTTCGAGGTTGCGCAGGCCGTAGACCAGCTCGCCGTACCGGGGCTCGGCGGCGACGACCTGCACGTCCGGCTTGTGCTCTCGCAGGTAGCGGCCGACGCCGACCAGCGTGCCCGTCGTGCCGAGGCCCGCGACGAAGTGCGTGATCGTCGGCAGGTCGCGCAGGATCTCCGGCCCGGTGCCGTTGTAGTGCGCGAGCGCGTTCGCCGGGTTGCCGTACTGGTAGAGCATCACCCAGTCCGGGTTCTGCTTCGCCAGCTCCTTGGCGGTCGCCACGGCCTGGTTCGAGCCGCCCGCGGCGGGCGAGTAGACGATCCTCGCCCCGTACGCGGCCAGCAGCTGCTTGCGCTCGGTGGACGTGTTCTCCGGCATCACGCAGACCAGGCCGTAGCCCTTGAGCTTGGCGGCCATGGCCAGCGAGATGCCGGTGTTCCCGGATGTCGGCTCCAGGATCGTGCAGCCCGGCGTGAGCAGCCCGTCCCGCTCCGCCGCCTCGATCATGGCCAGCGCGGGCCGGTCCTTGATCGAGCCGGTCGGGTTGCGGTCCTCGAGCTTCGCCCAGATGCGGACGTCCTCCGACGGCGACAGCCGGGGAAGGCCGACCAGCGGGGTGTCGCCGAGCGCGTCGAGCAGCGAGTCGTACCGGGCCACGGTGGGTCAGCCGCCCGCGACGGCCGGGAGGATCGTCACGTTGTCGCCGTCCTTGACGGCGGCCTCGAGACCACCGGAGAAGCGGACGTCCTCGTCGTTGACGTAGACGTTCACGAACCGGTGCAGCGAGCCCTCCTTGACCAGGCGCGACTTCAGGCCGCCGTGGTTGGCCTCCAGGTCGTCGATGACCTGGGCGAGGGTCGTGCCCGCGGCCTCGACGGACTTCTGCCCGCCGGTGTGGGTGCGCAGGATGGTGGGGATGGAGACGGTGACAGCCATGCGGAACCTCCGTGAAGGGGCGGGATGACGAACGAGCGGAGAAGCGCTCAGGAGCCGTCGGGGGTGTCGTCCACCCCGGTGTGCGCGAACATGTACGACTCGACGACCTGCACCGGCTCCTCGGTCACCACGCCGTCCACGATCCGGTACGAGCGCAGCTCGTGCTCCTCCGGGTCCGCGGTGCCGATCAGCACGTAGTGGGCGTCCGGCTCCTGGGCGAAGGAGATGTCGGTGCGCGACGGGTACGGCTCGGTGGCCGTGTGCGAGTGGTACACGACCACCGGCACCTCGTCGTTGCGCTCCATCTCCCGGTGCACCTGGAGCTGCTCGGTCGCGTCGAAGCGGTAGAAGGTCGGCGAGCGCTCGGCGTTCAGCATGGGGACGAACCGCTCCGGGCGGTCCGATCCCTCGGGGCCCGCGATCTGCCCGCAGGCCTCATCCGGGTGGTCACGACGGGCGTGCGCCACCATCGCGTCCACCAGGTCACGGCGAATCACCAACACGCGTCCATCCTACGTGGTGGGGGAAGCGCTCCCGCCTTGTGAGAACCCGCACTACGCGGGTGCGAGCAGGTCCGCCGCGGCGGTGCACAGGCGGTCGAGGTCGACCGGCGAGGCGAGGGCGTGCCGCCCGGTGGCGAGGGCGAACACCGTGGCCGGGCCGCGGTGGCCCGCGCGGACCAGGCCGTCGTGGGCGGAGATCGCGATCCGGCGACACTCGGCCTTGGTCAGCACGGCGTCCGTGGCGACGACCCCCACGCCTCCCAGCGCGAACCCGCCGATGACGTGCTCGCCGACGCTGGTGGAGGTGCCGAGGTCGACCGGGGTCCCGCAGGCGGCGTACCCGTCGTCCGAGGTCGACGGGGTTCCGCCGGGCACGACGGCGGCGGGCACGACGGCGGCGGGCACGAGCGGCACGACCTGGTGCGGCTCGGGGCCGACCGGGAAGCCGTGGTTGCGCTCGGCGAGCCAGCGGACGACGCCGTCCACGGCGGCCAGGCCTCGCGGACCGCCGGAGGGCACGCACACGGCGTGGATCTGCTGGACGAGGTTCGGCGGGTCGAGCAGGTCGAGTTCACGGGTGCCGAGCGGCGCGCCGCGCGTCTCCACGCCCGCCACCGCTCCCTGCGGGACCAGCAGCACGGTCACGCCGCCGGAACGACCTCCGGTCGTTCCGGGGATCACGACATGACGGCTTCGACGAGCGTCTCCTGCACCCACGTGAGCCAGTGGTAGACGCCGAGGTGCGGCGAGCGCGGGTCGTCCGGCGGGAGTTCCTCGGGCATCTCGTCGTTCACGTCGAGCGCCGTGCCCAGCGCGAGCCGCACGTCGTTGAGCGACGCCAGCCACGCCTCCGCCTGGTCGGGCCGCAGCCGGACCTCGCCGCCGTCCGGCGGGCAGGTCTCCAGCACGACGCCCGCGACCCCGGTCTTGAGGTCCAGCAGCTCCGGCTCGTGCAGCGAGCGCAGCGCGGCGGCCGAGTCGAGGTCGCCGGGGTCGGGCGCGTCCGGGTCGAGGCGGTGGAAGTCCGGCAGCAGCCTGCTCAGGATCGGGTCGTCCGGCGCGGTCGACGGCCCCGTGCGGATGCCGGTCAGCTCGGACAGCTCGTCCTGCGGCGCTTCCTCGGCCCGTGCCATCAGCATGTCCTGGATCTGGCTGACCAGACCGCGCACGACCGCCGCCTCCTGGCGGTCGAAGCGGCCGACGACGGCGTCCCCGTCCCGGCTCCACTTCTTCACGAGGCGCGCTGCATGGTCGCCCAGAGGCCCGCGGCGTGCAGCTTCTTCACGTCCACCTCGACCTTGTCCTTGGTCCCCGAGGACACGATCGCGCGACCCTTGTGGTGCACGTCCAGCATCAACTTGGTCGCCTGGTCCTTGCTGTAGCCGAACAGCTTCTGGAACACGTACGTCACGTAGGACATCAGGTTCACCGGGTCGTTCCAGACGACGGCCTGCCATGGCCTGTCCTCGGCGCGGACCTCCACGCCTGCCGGCTCCACCTGCGTCCGCTCGTGCTCGACGGGCGTGGTCATACCGCCAATGGTGTCATGGTCCACGCCCGCGCGGTGCTCCGAGGTCGCCCGTTCCCGCGAGGCGCGCGGGCGCGACCGGGATCACAGCCGCCCGCCCGGCGATAAGGCACGGCTAAACCAGCCTCATGATCAGCCCAAGACGCGAATAACTCTTGATCGAGCACTGGAACCGGACCGGGGAGGCCCGCCAGCATCGAGGTCGTCCGCACCGGCACGCCCCGACGCAGGAGACCCCGACCACCCCATGACCGACCTCTCCACCCGCACCGCGACCCAGGCCGACCTCGACGCCTACCTGGCGCTGCAACGCCACTGCTGGGGCGACCTCGCCACCCCCGAGGACCAGGCGCGCAGCCGGTTCGACCTGCACCTCGACGGGATCCTCCTCGCCGAGGAAGCCGGTCACGCGGTGGGCGCGGTGACGCTCGTCCGGCTCGCGGAGTACGACGAGCACGCCCCCAAGTCGTGGAGCGAGACCACCGGCGACGGCTGGGGCACCACCCACGTGCCGGACGGCCCGGTCGTGTTCGGCGTGGACCTCTCGGTCCGCAGGCCGTCGGTCGGCCGCCCGCTGCTCGCCGCGGCCGCGCGGTTCGCCGCCACCGAGGGCGCGACCGCGCTCGTGTGGGGCGGCCGGATGCCGGGCTACGCGAGCTACCACGCCGCGAACCCCGACGTCGACGCGGACAAGTACCTCTGGATGACCACCCCGGCGGGCAGGCACCTCGACTGGCAGGTCAGGCGGTGCGCGGAGGCCGTTCCGGGCGTCGAGGTGCTGCGGGCGATCCCGAACTACGCCCACGACCCCGAGTCGCTGGACCACGGCGTCCTGCTCCGGATCCGGGTCGCCGCGAGCCGACCGGGGCCAGTGGCGCACCCCATAGGCCCATCTCCTGCGAGGTCGCGCGGGGCCAGCCTAGGCTCCTGACCATGTCGACAGCGCTGCTCACCGACCACTACGAGCTGACGATGCTGGCCGCCGCGTTGCGCGACGGCACGGCGGACCGGCCGTGCGTCTTCGAGGTGTTCGCCCGCAGGCTGCCGGAGGGCAGGCGCTACGGCGTGGTCGCCGGGACGGGTCGGCTGCTCGACGCGATCCGCGACTTCCGGTTCGGCGAGGCGGAGCTGACGCGGCTGGCCGAGGCGAACGTCGTGGACGAGCGGACGCTGGCGTGGCTCGCGGACTACCGGTTCACCGGCGAGGTCGACGGCTACCCCGAGGGCGAGCTGTACTTCCCCGGCTCGCCGATCCTGTCGGTGCGGGCGTCGTTCGGCGAGGGCGTGGTGCTGGAGACGCTGGCGCTGTCGATCCTCAACCACGACAGCGCCATCGCGTCGGCCGCGGCCCGCATGGTCGGCGCCGCCAACGGCCGCCGGATGATCGAGATGGGGTCCCGCCGGACGCACGAGGAGGCCGCCGTGTCCTCCGCGCGGGCCGCCTACCTGGCCGGGTTCACCGCCACCTCGAACCTGGAGGCCGGGCGCAGGCACGGGATCCCGACCGCGGGCACGTGCGCGCACGCCTTCACGCTGCTGCACGACACCGAGGAGGAGGCGTTCCGCAGCCAGGTCGAGGCCCTCGGCGCGGACACCACCCTGCTGGTCGACACCTACGACATCACCAACGGCATCGCGCTCGCGGTCCAGGCCGCGGGCCCCGAGCTGGGCGCCGTGCGGATCGACTCCGGCGACCTGGGCGTGCTCGCCCGCCAGGCCCGCGAGCAGCTGGACTCGCTGGGGGCCAAGAACACCCGGATCGTCGTGTCCGGCGACCTGGACGAGTACTCGATCGCCGCGCTGCGGGCCGAGCCGGTGGACGCCTACGGCGTGGGCACGTCGCTGGTGACCGGGTCCGGCGCGCCGACCGCGGGCATGGTCTACAAGCTCGTCGAGGTCGACGGCCGCCCGGTCGCGAAGCGCAGCTCGCACAAGGAGTCGCGCGGTGGCCGCAAGGGCGCGTTGCGCAAGCACAAGGACACGGGGACCGCGCTGGAGGAGGTCGTGTACCCGTTCGGCGAGCAGCCCGAGGCCGACGAGCACGACCGCCTGCTGCAGATCCCCCTGTTGCGCGATGGACAGCCCACCGCCGAGGTGCCCACGCTGGCCCGGAGCCGCGAACGCTTGCGCGCGGCGCTCGTCAGCGTGCCGTGGGAAGGCCTGAAGCTGTCCCGCGGCGAGCCCGCCATCCCGACCACCTTCCTCTAGAGGAGCGCACCCGGTGACCAAGGCACTGATCGTCGTGGACGTGCAGAACGACTTCTGCGAGGGCGGTTCGCTCGCCGTGACCGGCGGGGCCGCCGTGGCGGCGGCGGTGTCCGCGCACATCGCGGCGGGCGGGTACGACCACGTCGTGGCCACCAGGGACTACCACGTGGACCCCGGCGGGCACTTCAGCGAGACGCCGGACTACGTCGACTCGTGGCCGGTGCACTGCGTCGCGGGCACGCCGGGCGCGTCGTTCCACCCCGAGTTGGACGTCACGGCCGTGCAGGCGGTGTTCTCCAAGGGCGCGTACGAGGCCGCCTACTCCGGGTTCGAGGGCAGCAGCGGCACCGGCGAGCAGCTCACGGACTGGCTGCGGGTGCGGGACGTGGACCAGGTCGACGTGGTCGGCATCGCGACCGACCACTGCGTGCGGGCGACCGCGATCGACGCGGCCCAGGCCGGGTTCGCGACGACCGTGCTGCTGGACCTCACGGCAGGCGTCTCCGCGGCCACCGTGGAGGGCGCTCTGGCGAAGCTGCGCGACGCGGGGGTCGTCCTGCGCGGAGACCCCCGCGTCGGCTGACCTACGGGGTCGGCGAGCAGGCGGCCGAGCCGAGCACGACCTCACCGCTCACGCTCGCCTCCGGCGTGAAGCGGAAGTGCACGGCGTTGATGGCGAGCCCGCCGTCGTTCGGCTCGGGCAGGACGACCTCGCTGAACGTCACGTTCGCGAGCACGACGCCCTTCTTCGACTTGACCTGGTGCACGTAGTTCGTCGGGATCTGCGTCGGCAGGTCGGTGAAGCCGGAGAGCCCGCCGAGCTGCCAGCCCGCGTTCGTCCCCTTCTCCGTGCCGACGCACAAGGCCTTCCAGGACCCGATCTTGAGCCGCGGTCCGCCGTCGGAGACGAGCGCGGACAGCTCGAAGCCCTGGCCGTTCGCCTCGGACGTCGTCTCGGTGCGGTCGTCCGCGACGGGCTTCGTCGTGCACGACGACGTGCCGCCGCCGAACTGGACGTCCGGCTGGTCGGTCACCGCGGGCGCGGAGCTCGACGTCGGGCCCTCGACGGAGCACGACGCCTGCGTCGGCACCGAGTTGGTCCTGCCGTCCTTCGTGAACTCGACGAAGCCCAGGGACGCGGTCCCCGCCGGGCTCGCGGCCAGCGCGGGCGCGGCCGACACGACCAGTCCGGTGACGATCCCCGCGGCCACCACTCCCGCACGGCGTGCGGTGGTGCTGTTCATCTGGTGTTCCCCTTCCACAGTTTCCCCCGAAGTGCCGCTCCGGTCCCGAACGCCGAGCACCGGCGGCTCCCACCCCTGTCGCATGATCGATCGGGATGGGCCCGCCGGTACCAGCTCGGCACCCCATGTCACTCGTTGGAGGAACTGCACTACCCAACCGAGTTCACAGCGAGCTGGTGGTCACGATTCGCGTCCGAGTGCGCCGTGGATGATCACCCCGCCTTCCGGTCGTGCCGCACGGGCTTCCTCATCCGCTGACGACGAGCTGGTCGCGCCAGCGGATCGGCTTGGTGACGGGGACGAGCCCCAGCAGGCGCTCCAGCGCGGTCCGCACCCGGCCCGCCGCGAGGCCGTCGCCGAAGGGGTTGCGGCCCAGCGGGAGCCGCAGCCGCGAGCCGAGCACCCAGCCCGCCTCGGCCAGGATGCGGGTCGGGTCGGTGCCGACCACCCACGCGCTGCCGGCGTCGACGGCGGCCATCCGCTCGGTCGAGTCGCGCAGCACCAGCACCGGGACGCCGAACGACGGGGCCTCCTCCTGGATGCCGCCGGAGTCGGTCAGCACGAGCGCGGCGCGCACCAGCGCGCGGACCAGGTCGGAGTAGTCCAGCGGCTCGGTGATGACGATCCGGCGGTGGCCGCCGAGCACCTCGCGGACCTGCGCGCGGACCACCGGGTTCGGGTGCGCGGGCAGCAGGACCAGCACGTCGGGGTGCCGGTCGGCGATGGAGCGCACGGCCGTGAGCACGCGGTGCAGCGGCGCGCCCCACGACTCGCGGCGGTGCACGGTGACCAGCACGAGCCTGCCGCCGGTCGCGTCCAGCTCCTCCTCCATCGCGGCGAGGTCCGGGTCCTTCGCGGGCAGCCCGGCGGCGGCGACCCGCAGCACGGCGTCGACGACGGTGTTGCCGGTGACCACGATGTCGCTGCCCGGCGGGCGTTCCGCGCTCAACGCGCTGGCCGCCTCGTCCGTGGGCGCGAGGTGCAGGGAGGCGATCCGGGAGATCATCTGCCGGTTCCCCTCCTCGGGGAACGGCCCGGCCAGGTCACCGGTCCGCAGCCCGGCCTCCAGGTGCGCCACGGGCGTCCCGCGCCAGAACGCGGCGAGCGCGCCCGCCAACGCGGTCGACGTGTCGCCCTGCACCACGACGGCGGCGGGCGCGCGTTCGGCCAGCACCCGGTCGAACGCGGGCAGCAGCCCCGCGATCAGCTCCGCCTGCCCGCCGCTCGCGCGCGGCACGTCCAGCACCACGTCCGGCGCGAGCCCGAACGCCGCCAGCGCCTGGCCGACCATCTCGGCGTGCTGTCCGCTGTGGACGATCGTCGGCCGGAGCACCGGGTGGTCCGCCAGCGCGAGCGCGACGGGCGCGATCTTCACCGCTTCGGGCCTCGTACCGGCCAGCAGCAGGATTTCCTTGGTCACCGTTCTCCTCTCGGGGGTGCGGACTCCTCCGGCGGGGGCGGGCCGGAGGAGTCCGCTGGCTAACGGGGCTGGGTCCGACGCCTGCGGGCCGCGTGCCGCAGCAGGACGCCCGCCGCCAGCAGCACCAGCGCGGCGGCGATCCACCAGGTGAGGCCCGCGCCGGTCGCCGCGAGCGACCCGACGCCGGTGCCGACGGCCACTCCGCTGCCGGGGACCTTGTACACGGTGTTCTCCCTGGTCCGGTCAGTGCGCGAGCAGCGAGGTGGACCGGTGCCTGCGGATCGCGACGACCCCGACGGGGACCGCGCTGACCGCCAGCAGGCCGAGGCCGATCCAGAGGCCCGCGCCGGACGCCAACGGGATGGGCAGGCCAGCGGGACCGCAGGTGGCGGACGAGAGCACGACGTCGCCCGTGCCGATCGAGCCGAGGACACCGCCGACCAGCCGGAGGTGCACGGCGTTGACGGTCAGGCTGCCGTCGGCGTTGTGGACCTGCTCGTTGAAGGTGATCCGGGCGATGTCGACCCCGACCAGTTCCACGTCGACCTCGGTGTCCGGCGCGGGGTCGGTGGTGACGACGCCAAGCTTGCCGAGGTCGGCCCCGACGAGCTTCGCCTTGCCGGACAAGCCCTTCTGCGTGGCCTCGCAGTCGGCTTCGGCGAGGGCGAGGGAGATCCCGCCGGTCACGGACTTGAGCAGGTCGAGCTTGACGTCGGCGGTGCTCGCCTTGGCGTACACGCCGCCGGTCTTGTCGTCGCGCGAGGCGGAGGTGTTGACGGCCCCGGTCTTGAGCACCTCGGGCAGCTCGACGCTGACGAAGGTGTTGGTGGTCGGCCCGTTCGCGTCCGCGGCGGCGAACGGCCCCGCCGACGCGGCCTTGCTCCCCAGCAACGACAGCGCCAGCTTGACGCCGGTGGCCGAGGCGTCCCCCGGCGCCGCCGAGGCGGGCGCCGCGCCGAGCAGCAGCGCGGCGACGGCCGCCAGCACGGCAAGGCCGCCTCGGCGCGTCAGGGTCGACGCACGGTCAGGACGAACACTCATCGAACTTCCTTTCCCACTTCCGGTGAGCCCGGACACGGGTGGTCCCGAGTCGAATCGCGACCGGGGCAGCGCCCTCCACAAGTCGTGTGGCCGGACAACTCACCATCGGCGGACACCCCGACGGATTAAGGGTTGCTGACCGTAAGGAGTGACGACCTACACCCACTTCGCCCAATCGGGACCACTCAAAGTCGATTTGTCGCCCGACTCAGCGGGATTCGGTCACCCGATCCGGGGGTGCTGAGCGCCTTCAGGCAGGCCGATGGCCATTCAGTAGCTCTTCTGGGCACTCTCCAATGGCTGAAAGGAACCAGGGGTGGCGCTCGTCAGTTCCCCGCCGGTCCGTCGCTCCGCCCTGCCGAGCCGGGTGGTCGTGATCGCCCTCCTCGGCGCCGCCACCGCCTTGGTCCTCGCCAACCAGGCCTACCGCAACGCCGAGATCACCCTGTCCGGCTTCCTGATCGGCGTCGTCGGCTCCGACGGCGTCGCCGTGGTGCCGGACCGCCAGACCGTGTACTTCGGCCTCGGCTCGGACACCCCGCTCGGCCTGCGCATGACCCCGGAGTGCACGTCCGCGTTCCTGGTGCTGCCGCTGCTGGTCATCGGGGCCGTGATGGTCGCGCTGCGTCCCCGCATCACCCGCCGAGTGCTCCTCGCGCTGGCGGCCGCGTCGGTGGCGGTGGTCGTCGTCAACCAGCTCCGCGTCCTCAGCCTCGTCGGACTGGTGGAGTGGCTGGGCACGGACGCCGGCTACTACTGGGGCCACACCCTCCTGGGCTCGATGGTCAGCGTGTTCGGCGGCGCGGCCGCGCTCGTCCTGTTCGTCCGGCTGGCCACCCGCCGATGAGCCTGGACGTGCTCCTGGGCTTCACCCAGGCGTTGGCGCTGACCATGTCCGTGGCGTTCCTGACGTACGTGCTGCTGATCGTCGTCCCGTACCTGCGCCACCGACCGGCCCCGGTCGGCTCGTCGACCGCGTTCGAGTGGCACTTCCTCGTCCCGTGCCGCGACGAGGAGGCCGTCATCGGCGACACCATCGCCTACCTGCGGATGACCTTTCCGATCGCGCACGTGTGGGTGGTCGACGACGACTCCGACGACGGCACCGCGGCCGCCGTCCAGGCGTGGCTGGACGGCGGCGACAACCACGTCCACCTGGTCCGGCGCGCCCTCCCGCACGCCAGGACCGGCAAGGGCGACGCCCTCAACGACGCCTACCGCACGCTCAAGCTGTGGATGGGCAGGCACTCCGACCCGGACCGCGCCATCGCCGTCGTTGTCGACGCCGACGGCAGGCCGGCTGCCAACTGCCTCGAGGTCTGCGCCGCCGACCACCTCTTCGGCACCCCCACGATGGGGGCGGTCCAGGTGGACGTCCGCATGCTCAACACCGGCGTACGCCAGCCCGGTGTCACCCGCTGGCGCAAGACGTTCGGCGCTGCCCTCGTCCGCATGCAGGACCTGGAGTTCCGCACCGCCATCGCCGCGATCCAGATGTCCAGGGGCGTGACCGGCACCATCTCCATGGGCGGCAACGGCCAGTTCACCAGGCTGTCGGCGTTGGACTCCATCGCGGGCCCCACAGCCCAACCGTGGCGCGGCTCCCTCCTCGAAGACTTCGAACTGGGCGTCCACCTCCTCACCGCGGGCTGGCGCACCGGCTTCAGCAGGGACACCCACGTCCACCAGGAGGGCCTCTACAGCCTCCGCCGCTTCCTGGCCCAACGAACCCGTTGGGGCCAGGGCACCATGCAGTGCATGCGCTACCTGCGCCACATCTGGGCCTCCGACCACCTCTCCACGTTGGGCGCGGCCGAAATGCTCTACTACCTGGCCCAACCGTGGATGCAACTACTGGGCACCCTCGTCTACCCCATCCCCCTGATCCTCTTGGCCCACCGCGCGGCGGTGAACCCGACCGAGGTGTGGACCTGGTTCACCGAGGGCGCCTGGATCCTCTTCACCGTCTACGGAGCCTTCGGCCTGCTCCCGTTCCTCATCTGGGGCCCCGTCTACCGAGCCCGCTGCGAACCGGCGGTCTCCCTCCCCCGCTCCATCGCCTACGGCTTCGGCTACGCCCTGTACATCTACACCTTCTACATCACGTCATGGCGCGCCCTGATCCGCCTGCTCCGCGGCGACAACACGTGGACGAAAACCCGCCGCAACACCGAAGCCCCCGCCCGCTAACGGTCACGGTCCGCCCGTCGACTTGCAGGGCATGAGCACGTTCAGCTACGCCGACGCGGTCAAGCTCATGGGCGCTTCGGAGCACAAACTCGTCAAGGCGCTCGACAAGGTGCTCGGCGGAGCCCTCCTGGCGGGTTCGGTGCTGGACGTGTTCGGCCTGCTGGGCTGGTTCGACGCCAAAGCGGACTTCATCAGGCTCTCCCACGAGTACGCGGTGAAGCTCTCGGAAAAGCACACCGGCCTCTCCCGCTACAGCCGCACCCAACGCCTGCACGCCGCACACACCATGGTCGTGCTGGCGTCGTTCTTCGAGGCCTTCGACGAGTCGGGCGTTCCAGCGGTCACGAAGGACCTGGCCCTTCGGCCGGACGGGGTGCTCCCGAAGGTGCCGATCGACTTGGTGGGCCTCGCCGACACCTCGGTGCCGTTGGTGACCCCCGAACTCCCGTACGAGGACAACCTCCAGGTGCTCGCGACCTACTACTCGGTCTTGACCACGGGAACGCGGTCGTTCCTGACCGGGCTCGCCGTGTGGGACTCCATGGACGACCGACAGCGGAACCTGCTCGACGGCCTCCCCGACGCCGCCCTCCGCCGGTACGAGGAGAACATCCGCAGACTCGCGGTCGACTGCCCGGAGTTCGCGTTCTGGTCCTCGCGGCAGGACCACCAGGCGACCCGTTCGGTCGTCAGGACCGCGTTGGAGGAGGTCGAACGCCTTCTCACGACGATGACCGTGGGCGGGCCGTCGGCCCTGCGGCGGACGGAACTCGCGGCGCGCTACCGGTCGGTGCTGGACCACCGGATCATCGAGCCCGACCAGGTGCCGGACGGGCTGGGCATCCCGCTGTTCCGCGACTGCTACATCGACCCGAGGTTCCAGGTCGGTAGACCTGCGTTCCCGGCTCAGGTGCTCTCCTGGCAGGTCTTCGACGTCCGCACCGACATCCACGACTTCTTCATCGGCCACCTGACATCCCCTGGCGCGACGCAGTCCCCCCTGCTCGTCCTCGGCGACCCCGGATCGGGGAAGTCGGCACTGACCAAGGTGCTGGCGGCCCGCCTGCCCGCAACGGATTTCACGCCCCTGCGGATCGAACTCCGCACCGCCCCCACCGAGGCGGACCTCCTCCAGCAGATCGAGCACGGCCTCCACGCCGCGCTGCACGAGAAGGTCGGCTGGGCCGAGTTCGCCAGGTCGGCCGACGGCGCGCTGCCGGTCGTGTTCCTCGACGGGTTCGACGAACTGCTCCAGGCCACCGGGGTGAGCCAGACCCGGTACCTGAAGAAGGTCGAGCGGTTCCAGCGCGAGAACGCCGACATGGGCAGACCGGTCGCGATCATCGTGACCAGCCGGATCGGCGTGGCGGACCGGGCCGTGATCCCCGAGGAAACGACGATCCTGCGGCTGTCGCCGTTCGACGGGGACCAGGCGGAGCGGTGGCTGCGGGCGTGGAACACCACCAACGCCCGCTACTTCTCGGCAGGCCTGTCCCCTCTCCCCGTGGACGTCGTGCTGGAGCACGCGTCCCTTGCCGAGCAGCCCCTGCTCCTCCTGATGCTCGCCCTGTACGACGCCGACGGCAACGCGTTGCAGCGCAACACGGGCACGATCGGCAAGGCCGAACTGTACGAACGACTCCTCATCCGGTTCGCTCGCCGCGAGATCACGAAGGACCGGGAGGAGCGGTCGGACGGGAACCTCGCCGAGGAGGTCGAGGAGGAACTCGAACGGTTGTCGATCGTGGCGCTGGCGATGTTCAACCGCGGCGTCCAGTGGATCAGGGAACACGAACTGGACCGCGACCTCACCTCGCTCCTGGGCGCCGAACCGCAGCGCGACGGGGTGCGCGAACCGCTGGGCGCGGGCGAAGCCGTGCTCGGCAGGTTCTTCTTCGTCCAGCGGGCGGAGGCGGTGCGGGACGAGAAGACGTTGCGCACCTACGAGTTCCTGCACGCCACCTTCAGCGAGTACCTGGTGGCCAGGCTGACCTGGCGCACACTGCGGGACCTGCTCCACGCGGAGCGGTCGACCTCCCGGTTGGCCCGCACCCGCGCGCTGGACGACAACGAGTTGCACAGTCTCCTGTCGTTCGCCCCGTTGACGGCTCGGCAGCCGGTGGTGCGGTTCCTGGAGGAGATGGCCGCGGCCGATCCGTCGCTGCGTGACGAGCTTTCCCCGTTGCTCGTCCGCGTGTTCCACGAGGCTCACCGGCACCGGCCCAAATCGGACTACGAGCCCGCTCCGTTGAGCACGCCGACCCGCTACGCGATGTACAGCGTGAACATCATGGTCCTCGCGGTGGTCGTGCACGGCGAACTGGCGGCCAGTCGTCTGGTGGGGATCGGCGACTGGGCGAGTCAGGCCCTGTTCTGGAGGTCGCAACTCCCCCAGCCCGCCTGGGTGGGCCTGATCGACACCATCGAGGTGACCAGGGTCGGGCAGGGCGCCGACCGGGACCTCGTGCTGCGTGTCGGCAGACTCGGCCGCACGGACCCCGAACCCGACCTGTCCTGGCACATGCTCCCGTTCAGCGCGCCCGACGTCTTCCCGTTCAAGCGGCACCGCGAGTCGAACTTCCTGTGCGACTTCCAGCTCAACCTCGACACCGACTCCCTCGAACCGTTCGACAACCCCCTTTGGCAGGTGATCGTCAGACTCGACGGGGTCAGCACGACCGCCGCGCGCGTGATTCTGCACCTGCTGCTCCGAGGCGCCTACGAAAACACGGCCCACGACCAGATGTGGGAGGCGTTGCGGTCCATGAGGCACATCCCCGACCTGTCGGGGCTGGTGGTCACGCTGCTGCGATCCGCGATCGACCTTGATCGGGTGCTGCCCGTGATGGTGCGGTCCTTCCCCTCCTTCGACATGACCGACCTCTTCTTCGACCGCTTGGGCCGAGGCGGCAACGACGATGAACTCTTGGCCCTCATGGCCACGGTCGACCTGCCCAGCGAAGGCCTCAACATCGCTGCCATCGATGCCGCCCTTCGTCTGCACGAGCAGGGCGACGAGCGGCTCGACGTGCGTACCGAACTGCTCGAAGCCGACCTGCACGCCCTCGCCGCCACCCGCCCCGACCTCGTCAAACGCGCCCGCTACGCCGCCCAGGAACAGGGCTGGTTCGACGACGTCACCTGGCCCTAGACCCGTCGGACCACGTGCAGCAGGTATTCCTTGCTGTCCAACGGGTTCCCGTCCGTCCGTGCCCTCTCCGGCGGCACGCCCACCACCTCCCGGTAGTTGTCGAACCGGCTCACCAGCACGCCGTCCCCGTGACTCACCCCCGGCAACGCCTGGGTGAACTCGCGCACCGTTCGCACCGGAATGGTGCCGTCGATCAGGCACGTGACGTCCTGGAACGCCACCGTGTCCGGCACCCCTCCCCACGCCGACAGCGCCGCCAGCACCGGCCCGGCGGTGTCCTCGGGCACCTCGACGTCGAAGTGCGCGACCGGCTCCATCACCGTGGTCCCGGCGCGTTTCAACGCTTCCATCAGCACCAACGGCGTCAGGTTGCGGAAGTCCGCGGCCACCGACACCGGGCTGGAGTACGCGACCTGGAACAGGGTCACGCGGACGTCGTGGACCGCCCAGCCGTGCAAGCCCTGGTCCAGGAAGGACATCACCGTCTCCTCGATCGCCTTGTGGAACGCCAGCGGCAGCGAGCCGAGTTCGACTTCGAGGCGGTAGGAACGGCCAGGAGAACGCTCCACCCGCAACCCGATCGTGGCGACGAAAGCGTTGCCCGGCCCCATTTCGTGCAGGGCCTTGCCCGCTCCCACCACGTGCTCGACGCACACGACGCTGGTCGGCGCGAAGTCGACGTCGATGCCGTCCTCCACGAGGAGGGTGTCGCGGATGACCTCCTTCTGCACCTCCCCGTACAGCGACACGACGATGTCCGCCCCGCGCCGCACGTTGATGAACGGGTCCTGTTCGGACAGCCGCACCAGCGCCTCGTACAGGCCCGGCGACGACGAGCGGACCACGGTCTCCAACGTCGGTGGCGCGAACAGCTGCCGGTCGCCAAGAGTCCGCGGAACCCCCACCTGGTCACCGATGCGAATCCCGCGCAACCCCCGCACCTTGGCGATGTCACCGGCACGAGCGACACCCTCCCGCGTGCGGGTGCCGTGCTGGAACACCGAAACGGAGGTCGTGCGACCGGTGAAGACCGAAGCGCCCCGGTGGTAGTCGACGGTGCTGCGGGCCTTCAACGACCCGGAGTGCATCCGCACGTACGCGGTGCCGTCGCGGTCGATCTTGAACACGGTCGCGCGCAGTCCGGTGCCCGCGGTGGCCGCCGGGAAGTAGCGGGTGATGCCGTCTACCAGCTCCGCCACGCCCGCGCCCGTCACGGCGGAACCGTGGAACACCGGGTGCAGTCGGCCCCGGAACGACTGCCGTGCCAGTTCCGCCTGGCAGTCCGCGTACGTCAACGCGGTGTCCAGGTACCGCGCGAGGAAGGTGTCGTCGTGCTCGGCCAGGTCGGCGGCGAAGCCGCGCGGCACCGGGCTCGCCGAGGGCGTGCCGAGGTCCGACACGGTGTTCATCGGCACGAGCGCCGAGGTCAACGGGCGGAGGTCCGGGTAGCGGGCGCCACGCCGGTCGACCTTGTTCACGAACAGGAGCACGGGCAGGCCGAGGCGCACCAGCGTGCGCATGAGCAGCCTGGTGTGGGCCTGGACGCCCTCGACCGCCGAGACGACGAGGACGACGCCGTCGAGCACGGCGAGGGCCCGTTCCACCTCGGAGATGAAGTCCGGGTGGCCGGGGGTGTCGATGAGGTTGACCTTGACGTCGCCGACGGTGAAGGTCACCACCGCCGAGCGGATGGTGATGCCGCGCTTGCGCTCGAGGTCGTTCGTGTCGGTCTGGGTGTCGCCGCGGTCGACGCTGCCCACGTGGTCGATGACGCCCGTGGCGTGCAGCAGCCGTTCGGTCAGGCTGGTCTTCCCGGCGTCAACATGGGCGAGGATCCCGATGTTCACGGTCTTCATGGCGTGCGTGTCCCCTGTGTTCGGTCTTCGGGTGCGGAACCGGCGCAACACAGGTCTTTCGGGACATGCCGTCACTTCCTCGAATCGGCGGCCAAAATTCGAAGGTAGCAACCGGGGGCAAGCGATTTACCAGCCTCGACGGGACGTGAGGTTCGCAACTTGTCGACCTGGACAAGGTCAGGATCCACCACGCCCCGGTTAGCCTGCCTGGAGTTGCCGCGATCCCAGGAGGTCACCGTGTCCGTGCTCGCCATCCCCCGCCGTGCGGTGCTGGCCGACTTCGTGCCCGGCTCGATCGCCAAGGACGTCGCCCTCGTCATCGGCGGCGCGGTGTTCACCGGCCTGGCGGCCCAGATCGCGTTCCCGGTCCCCGGCAGCCCCGTGCCGATCACCGGCCAGACCTTCGCGGCCCTGCTGGTCGGCGCGTCGTTCGGCTGGCAGCGCGGCGCGACGTCGATGCTCCTCTACTTGATCGCGGGCGTGGCGGGCGTGCCGTGGTTCCAGGGCGGCGCGTCCGGCGCCCCGGCGTCACTCGGCTACGTCGTCGGCTTCGTCTTCGCGGGCGCGCTGGTCGGCACCCTCGCGGGCCGCGGCGGCGACCGCACCCCGTTGCGCACCGTCGGCACGATGGCCCTCGGCAGCCTCACCATCTACGCCTTCGGCGTCCCGTGGCTGATGGCAGCGGCCAACCTCAGCCTGTCCAAGGCCCTCCAGGCAGGCGTCTTCCCGTTCCTCCTGGGCGACGCCCTCAAGGTCGCCCTGGCCGCAGGCCTCCTGCCTGCGACGTGGGCACTGGTGCGCCGGATCCGGTAGTACTCGTCGGGTGATCACCCGACGAGCCCTGGCCCACGCCACCCGCATCGACACCCACGCCCCAGGTCTCCTGACCGCACTCCACGTGACCGGCAGCCCCCTGCTGGACGACCACGTCCCCGGCGTCTCGGACCTCGACCTGGTAGGCGTCCTCTCCCGCACCCCAACCCCGGCCGACCTGACCGCACTGGCGGCTGCCCACACCGAGCCGGACGTCGACGCCGTCTACCTCCAGCAGGACGACCTGACCCGCCCCGCCACGGACCTGCCCCGCCCGTGGGGCAGGGACGGCACCCTGAACACCACGGACCCGGCCTACATCACCCCGGTCCTGTGGGACCAGCTGAACCGCTACTCCCTCACCGTGCGCGGCCCACGCCCACACACCCCCGTGACCAGGGAAGAAGTAGCGGACTACTGCCGCACCAACCTGGTCACGTACTGGCAGCCCCTGATCGACCAGCTGAGCGCCGCCCCCACCGCACCCACGGAAGCCATCCTCTGGGTAGGCACGGGCCCAGCCCGCCTCTGGCACACGATCCGCACCGGCGACATCGTCGGCAAGAGCCAGGCCTTGGCCCACGCAGCCACCCACTGGCCAGACCTGGCACGCCCCCTGCACGACATCGCGGAAGCCCGCCGCACCGGCTCCCCACTCACCTCCGACCACGCCACCGCAGCCGTGGAGCTGGGCAAACGCATCCTCACTTGCTAAGTGGCGGACCCCGCCGTATCGTCCGGGAAACAAACGGCGACCCCCGCCACTTAGTTTCCCGAGGAGCACCATGCCCGCACCAGTACTGGTCACCGGAGCCACCGGCCAACAGGGCGGCGCAACCGCCAGAGCCCTCTTGGCAGCAGGCATCCCCGTCCGCGCCCTGGTCCGCGACCCCACCACCACCCGCGCCAAAGCAGTGGAGGCCCAAGGCGCGGAACTGGTCACCGGCAACCTCAACGACCGCGACTCGGTGACCAAAGCAGCCCAAGGAGCCCGCGCGGTCTTCTCCGTCCAGATGCCCGCCTTCACCGGCAAGGACTTCGACTTCGAAGGCGAGGTAACCCAAGGAATCAACCTCATCGAGGCCGCGAAAGCAGCGGGCGTACCCCAGTTCGTCCACACCTCGGTCACGGGCGCGGGCCAACACACCGAAACCCCAGGCTGGTCCGAAGGCCGCTGGCCCACAGCAGAACCCTCCATGACCGCGAAGACGAAGATCCAAGACCACCTGCGCAAAGCCAACTTCCCCCGCTGGACCCTGCTCAAGCCAGGCATGTTCATGGAAAACTTCCTCCCCACCACAAAATACCTCTTCCCCAAAGGAATCAAGGCCGGCCTGATCACCGTCCTCAAGCCAGAAACACGACTGTCCCTAATCGCCGTACACGACATCGGCACAGCAGCAACAGCAGCAATCACCAACCCAGAAAAATTCCACCAGCTAGAACTAGAGCTAGCAGGCGACTACCTCTCCATGACAGAAATCGCCAAAACACTCTCCACCACCCTGAACATCCCACTAACAGCCCCCAACATGACCACAGAAGAGGCCCTAGCAGCCGGCATGCCCCCCATGGGCACCGCACTGGACCGCCTGAACGTCGCAGGCCAACCAGGCCGCCCGCACTACGCAACAGACCTGGGCATCCCCATCACCACCTTCGCCACCTGGGCAAAACAACACCTCACCACCTAAACCGAGCAAGACCGGCGACCACGCTGGAACCAGCAGCCGCACGCCACGGAACGTGGCCGATTTGACATGGGGATTTCGGCCTTAAACTGGTTGTCGGGCGGGACTCTTTATGGACCGCCTTTTGAGCCCGACCAAGGCCGAAATGAGGGATCCCCATGTCAAATCGGCCACAGCACGCTGGAAATCGCAGCCGCTGAAAGACCACGCTGACACCGGCAGCCGCTGACCCAACCACGCCAGCACAGGCAGCCAGCCAGCAGTGACCAGCGGTACCGACGGGCGATGGCTGCAATCAGCGGCCAACAGAGCGGGCAACGGCCGCGACAGGCAACCCATGGCTAGACGACGGCAAACGGGCAGCGACGGCATGCGGGCAGGCCAGGCAACCACCAACCAGCGGCCCACCCCCCAACCCGACCACTCCCACAAAACCGTCGGTCCCTCCGGGTACCTTCTCCGGTGTGCCCGCCAAGACCGCCATCCCCGACACCCGCACTCTCCTAGCCACCGCCGTCACTTCGGTGGGCGGAGCCGAGCGCTCGGGTCAGGTGGAGATGGCCGAGGCTGTCGACCACTCGATCCGCACCGGCGAGCACCTCGCCGTCCAGGCGGGCACCGGCACCGGGAAGTCGTTGGCCTACCTGGTCCCTTCCCTCCGCCACGCCGTGGCCGAGGAAGCGACCGTCGTCATCTCCACGGCCACCATCGCCCTCCAGCGCCAGCTCGTGGACCGCGACCTCCCCCGCCTCGCCAAGGCCCTCAAGCAGGAACTCGGCCGCGAACCGAACTTCGCGATCCTCAAGGGCCGCCGCAACTACCTGTGCATGCACCGCCTGCACTCCGGCGCCCCCGAGGAACCCGACGACGGTGCTCTCTTCGACCCGTTCGCCGTCTCCCGCCTAGGCCGCGAGGTCAAGCGCCTCCACGAGTGGTCGTCGGAAACCGAGACCGGCGACCGCGACGAACTCGTCCCCGGCGTCACCGAGCAGGCCTGGAAGCAGGTCTCCGTCACGGCCCGCGAGTGCCTGGGTGTCGCCAAGTGCCCCATCGGTGTCGACTGCTTCGCCGAACGGGCCCGCGCGGAGGCGGGCAAGGCCGACGTCGTCGTCACCAACCACGCGATGCTCGCGATCGACGCCATCGAGGGCTTCCAGGTCCTCCCCGAGCACGACGTCGTCGTGATCGACGAGGCCCACGACCTGGTGGACCGGGTGACCTCCGTGGCGACCGAGGAGTTGAGCGCGGCCGCCATCGCCGCCGCCGCCCGGCGGTGCGGCAGGCTGATCGACCAGGACGTCGCCGACCGCATGGCCGAGGCCAGCGACGGTCTCGCGATGCTCCTCGAAGACCTCCCCGTCGGCCGCATGGACGCCCTGCCGCGCCCTCTCGCGGGTACCCTCGCGGCGATCCGCGACGCCTCGCACGCGTGCATCTCCTCGCTGGGCCCGGAGCGCAAGGAGGACGTCGAGGGCAGCACCAACCGCAAGCTCGCCCTGTCCCTCCTCGAAGAGGTGCACGACGGCGCGGTGCGCATCCTGGACGCGTTCGACGAGGAGCGCGACGTCGTCTGGGTGTCCGGCGACTTCGCCGACCGGGGCCGCGCGCCGACCCTCCGGGTGGCTCCCCTCGGCGTCGGCGGTCTCCTGCGCGAGAAGCTGTTCGGCAAGCGCACCACCGTGCTGACGTCGGCGACCCTCACCCTGGGCGGCACGTTCGACACCCTGGCCCGCCAGTGGGGCCTTCCCGCGTCGTCGCAGAACCGCAAGGCCGAGGGCACGGCCACCGACAAGGAACCCCCGTCTGACTCGGCCCCCATCCGCTGGACGGGTCTGGACGTCGGCTCACCGTTCCAGCACGGCAGCAGCGGAATCTTGTACGTGGCAAGGCATCTGCCGCCTCCGGGCCGCGACGGCCTGCCACCGTCCTACCTGGACGAGATCGAGGGCCTCGTCAACGCGGCGGGCGGCCGCACCCTGGGCCTGTTCTCGTCCATGCGCGCCGCGAAGAACGCCGCGGAAGCGTTGCGGGACAAGGTGGAGTACCCGATCTTCTGCCAGGGCGACGACGCCACCGGCCAGCTGGTGAAGAAGTTCTCCGACGACCCGCGCAGCTGCCTCTTCGGCACGCTCTCGCTGTGGCAAGGCGTGGACGTCCCCGGCCCGTCGCTGCAACTCGTGATCATGGACCGGATCCCGTTCCCCCGCCCCGACGACCCGCTGGCCTCCGCCCGCCAGAAGGCCGTCTCCGAACGCGGCGGCAACGGCTTCCTCACGGTCGCGGCGACGCACGCCGCCCTGTTGCTCGCGCAGGGCGCGGGCCGTCTGCTCCGCTCGATGAACGACAAGGGCGTCGTCGCCATCCTCGACCCGAGGCTCGCGACCGCCCGCTACGGCGGCTTCCTCCGGGCGTCCCTGCCCCCGTACTGGACCACCTACGACCCCGAGGTCGTCCGGGCGGCCCTCAAGCGGCTCGACGCGGCGGCGGACGCCTAACCGTCGACCAGCAGGCCGCGCAACGGTCCCTGCAACCGAGCCGCCCGGCGGGACACGCTGGGCAGCTCGGTCAACCGCCCCGGCCCGTCCATGGCGGGCCGCCAGATCCGGTCGACCACCTCGGCCGGGTTCCCGTCGATCTCCCGCACCGGCAGTTGCAGGTGCTCCGACCACAGCCGCAGCCGCGTCTCCCGCGCCACCGCCGGGTCGTCGGTCACGACGTTGACCTCGGTGTCGTTGAACAGCGAGTGCTCGTTGAGGTTCGCCGACCCCACGGTGAGCCAGCGGTCGTCGACGATCCCCAGCTTGGCGTGCACGTACACCTGCGTGGTGCGGTCGCCGTCGTGCGTGTGGATCGTGGACGCGACCAGCCGTCGGCCGCCGTCGTCGGCGTCGAGCAACCGCCCCAGCTGGCCCCTGGTGGTGTCCGAGCCGTTGCTCGGTTTGCGCGGCAGCACCAGCACCACGCGGAAGTCGTCGTTCGGCGGGTTCTTCAGCTTGTCGATCAGGACCTCGGCGACCTCCGGCGACCAGAAGAACTGGTTCTCCAGGTACACCAGGCGTTCCGCGCTGCGCAGCGCCCGCAGGTACGCGTCGAGGATGCTGAACTCGCCGCGCGGGGCGAAGTCGTAGTTCCGCTCCGGCACCGTCCGCACCACCTGCACCGACGACGTCCCGACCGGCTCCCGCACCACGGGTTCCGGCAGCGACTGCCCGGCCACCTCGGTCCACCGGCTGCGGAAGTGCTCGGCCACGTCCGCCACGACCGGGCCCTCCAGCCGCGAGCTGTGGTCGTGCCAGCCGATCGGCCGCTCCGCCGGGTGCTCGTGGCTGTCGTGCCGGTCGCCCTCCAGGTCGGTGAAGTCGATGCCGCCGACGAACGCGATCTCGTCGTCGATGATCACGATCTTCTCGTGGTGGCAGTGCATCGACCGTTCACGGGAGTCCAGCACGCACTGCACCGCGCTGTTCTCGGTGAACGCCTTCTGGTTGCCCAGCACGCGTTTGCGGGTCGGCTCGAACATCGGCACCGGCGGACCCGCCCACAGCAGCAGCCGGACCGGCACCCGGTCCGCCACGGTCGTGAGGAGTTCGCTGAACGTCGGCTCGCCCGGCTCCCGGCTCAGCTTGAAGTGCGGGCTCGCGTGCCAGCTCGCGATGTGGACGTGGGACTTGGCCCCCTCGATCGCCTTGGCGATGACCGGGAGGGCCTCCGAGCCGTCCAGGAGCACCCGGATGCGGTTGCCGTGCCGGACGGGGGCGCGAGGCGAGAACCACCCCGTCGCGCCCGATCCGAGCACCTCGCCCCAGCCGAGCTTCGTCAGCCGCCGGTCGTGGTGAGCGCTCAGCACGCTCTCCAGCCGGTCACCCAAGCGGTCGTCGAGCGTGTCGAAGAGGCCCACACCTCGTCTTTACCCCGATCCGGACCGGTCAAACCCCCGGCCACTCCGCGACGACCGTCGTCGTGCCCGGCTCGACCTCGGTGAACCCGGCGTCCCGCACCGCCACCGCGCCCGCGTCCAGCAGCGCCTGCCACTTCTCCACCGACGGCGTGCGCACGGCGGTCCGGAAGTCGTTGGCGGCCCAGGACTTCAGTCGCTCCTCGGACAGCGTCGGCGCGAGCAGCATCGTGCCGTGGCCGACCTGCGCCGCGGCCTTGCCCGCCGTCATCGGCACCTTCGGGTTCAGCCACAGCACCGGCGTGTCCGCGGGCACCGGCCCCGGCTCGTCGTTCGGCAGTTCGCTGCCGGAGATCTGCAACCGCGTCAACTCCTTCGGCGCCGCCACGACCAGCCCCGGCACGAGCGCACGGGCCTCAGCGCCGTCCACCGAGATCGTCACGCCGGGCAACGCCTGCACGGCCTCCCAGTGCGCGCCACGGGCCCGCCGCGACACCTTGCGGATCCGGCCGTGGATCCACGTCACGACCTCGTCGTGCCACTCCCCCTCGGGCTCGGCCCTCGGGTCGAGGCAGACCGCGATGGCCGCCGCCGCGGCGGCCTCCAGGATCGCCGTCCGACTCGGCGGCTCGGCCCGTTCGATGCGCAGCACCACGGGCATCGCGCGCACCAGCGCGGGGTCTTCCTCGTCGGTCGAGTAGCTGCGGCCGACCAGCAGGTCCAGCACCTCGTTCACGGCCGGACCAGTTCCAGGCCGTCGGCCGCGTCGGCGGCCTCCACCTCGCCCCTGGTCACGCCCAGCACGAACAGCACGGCGTCCAGGAACGGGTGCGACAGCGCCGTGTCGGCGACCTCGCGCAGCGCGGGCTTGGCGTTGAACGCCACCCCGAGGCCCGCCGTGCCGAGCATGTCGATGTCGTTCGCGCCGTCGCCGACCGCCACGCACTGCGCGAGCGGCACGTCGACCTCCTCGGCGAACCGGCGCAGCGCCACGGCCTTGCCCGCCCGGTCGACCACCTCGCCGACGACCCGGCCGGTCAGCTTCCCGTCCACGATCTCCAGCTCGTTCGCCGCGCAGAAGTCCAGGTCCAGGTCCTCGACCAGGCCCTTGATGACCCTGGTGAACCCGCCGGACACCACGCCGCAGCGGAAGCCGAGGCGCTTGAGCGTGCGGACCGTCGTGCGCGCGCCGGGCGTCAGCTCCAGGTTCGCGCCGACCTCGTCCAGCACCTCCTCCCGCAGCCCCTCCAGCAGGGCCACGCGGCGGCGCAGCGACTCGGTGAAGTCCAGCTCGCCGCGCATGGCGGCCTCGGTGATGTCGCGGACCTTGTCCTCGCACCCGACGTGCGCGGCCAGCATCTCGATCACCTCGCCCTGGATGAGCGTGGAGTCGACGTCGAACACGACCAGCCGCTTCGCCCGCCGGGCCAGACCCGCGCGCTCCACGGCCACGTCCAAGCCCACCCGCACCGACACGTCGGCGAGCGCGGACCTCAGCTGGGCGTCGCTCTCCTCGGTGTCCTCGGCGACCGAGACGCGCAGCTCGAGACCCGTCACCGGGTAGTCCGCCACGCCGCGGATCGCGTCGATGTTCACGCCGAGCGACGCCAGCCTGCGCGCGACCTCGGTGAACGCCCGCGCGGTCACCGGGCGGCCCAGCACGATCAGCACGTGGCTGGACTCCAGCCGCGCGGTCCGCCGCGAGTCCGCGCCCAGCTCGATCTCCACCTGCATGGACACCGTCGCCATGGCCTGCTCGACGGCCTCCTGGAGGCCCTCGGGGTCGTGGTCGGCCTCGACGAGCACCCCGAGCACCAGCCGACCGCGGATGACGACCTGCTCCACGTCGAGCACGTCGACGCCGTGGCGCGTCAACACCGCGAACAGCACCGAGGACACCCCCGGTTTGTCCGGTCCCGTCACCGTGATCAGCACTGGCGTGGCCTTGGCCATGGTCACTGAACTCCTCCGGAATGCGAAGAGCCCCGACAGCCGGATTGGCTGTCGGGGCTCGACGGTGAACCTGCGTTCAGGTTACTTGTGGTCGGGCTCGGCAGCGCCCGCCGCCGTACCGGATTCCACGACGTTCGTCGCCATCTCGGACAGAGCCGGGGTGGCCTTGTCGTGCGGGATGGTCTTGCCGGTGAACGTCACGTGCGCCTCGTTGTGGATGCGCTCGATCATGTGCGGGTAGTGCAGCTCGAACGCCGGGCGCTCGGAGCGGATCCGGGGCAGCTCGGTGAAGTTGTGCCGCGGCGGCGGGCAGGAGGTCGCCCACTCCAGCGAGTTGCCGAAGCCCCACGGGTCGTCCACGGTCACGACCTCGCCGTACCGGTAGCTCTTGAAGACGTTCCAGATGAACGGGAGCGTCGAGGCGCCGAGGATGTACGCGCCGATCGTGGAGATCGTGTTCAGCGTGGTGAAGCCGTCGCTGGCCAGGTAGTCGGCGTACCGGCGCGGCATGCCCTCGTTGCCCAGCCAGTGCTGGACGAGGAACGTCGCGTGGAAGCCGAGGAACGTGGTCCAGAAGTGCAGCTTGCCGAGCGGCTCGTCGAGCATCCGGCCGGTGATCTTCGGGAACCAGAAGTAGATGCCCGCGAACGTGGCGAACACGATGGTGCCGTAGAGCACGTAGTGGAAGTGCGCGACGACGAAGTACGTGTCCGAGACGTGGAAGTCGATCGCCGGGGCGGCCAGCAGGACGCCGGACAGACCACCGAAGAGGAACGTCACGATGAAGCCGATGCTGAACAGCATCGGGGTCTCGAAGGTCAACTGCCCCTTCCACATCGTGCCGATCCAGTTGAAGAACTTCACGCCGGTCGGGACCGCGATGAGGAACGTCATGAACGCGAAGAACGGCAGCAGGACCGCGCCGGTGGCGTACATGTGGTGCGCCCACACGGCCACGGACAGCGCCGCGATGCCCAGCGTCGCGTAGACGAGGCCGTTGTAGCCGAACACCGGCTTCCGGCTGAACACCGGGAAGATCTCCGACACGATGCCGAAGAACGGCAAGGCGACGATGTAGACCTCCGGGTGGCCGAAGAACCAGAAGAGGTGCTGCCAGAGGATCACGCCGCCGTTGGCCGGGTCGAACACGTGCGCGCCGAGGTGCCTGTCGGCCAGCAGGCCCAGCAGGGCCGCGGTCAGGATCGGGAACGCCAGCAGCACGAGGATGCTCGTCACCAGGATGTTCCAGGTGAAGATCGGCATGCGGAACATCGTCATGCCGGGCGCGCGCAGGCAGACCACCGTGGTGATCATGTTCACCGCGCCGAGGATCGTGCCCAGACCACCGATGACCAGGCCCGCGATCCACAGGTCGGCGCCGACGCCGGGCGAGTGGATGGCGTTGCTCAGCGGGGTGTACGCGAACCAGCCGAAGTCGGCGGCGCCGCCGGGCGTCACGAAGCCCGACATCACGATCAGGCCGCCGAACAGGTACAGCCAGTACGAGAAGGCGTTGAGCCGCGGGAACGCCACGTCGGGCGACCCGATCTGCAACGGCAGGATGAAGTTGGCGAACCCGAACACGATCGGGGTCGCGTAGAGCAGCAGCATCACCGTGCCGTGCATGGTGAACAGCTGGTTGTACTGCTCGCTGGACAAGAACTGCATTCCAGGCTGAGCCAGCTCGGTGCGGATCAGCATGGCCATCGCGCCGCCCACCATGAAGAAGGCGAACGAGGTGACGAGGTAGAGAATGCCGATCTGCTTGTGGTCCGTGGTGCGGAACATCCGCAGCAGGAACGAACCCTTGACCGCTTCGCGCGCCGGGAAAGGACGCGTAGCGATCGGCTGCGGGGCTACGGCCGTCACGGTGCCTCCTGCACTGTTCACCTACATGGTGGCCTTGGTGGGACCAACGTCGTTCGGGCGCCATCGAACGGCGTGGACCGCCCAGTGGCTCACCGGATCGTAGACCGCGCTATCGGCGGGGACATGTCGGGGGATGACCACCCGGCACGCGCGTAGCCCAGGTCACACCTGCTCGGCGGGTAAGGTCCACTCGTGCTCACACGGGGCTTGGTGGTGCTCGCGCTGCTCTTCGGCGTGCTGTCCATGCACCAGCTCGTGAGCCCCGAGCCCGCCCACGCGGCCTCCACTGTGGAGATGTCCACCGTGGATCCGATGCCGCCGGAGCACCAGGAGCACGACGGCGACCTGCACCTGTGCGTCGGACTGGTGGTCACGGCGCTGGGCCTGCTGGCGCTGCGCCTGGCCCGCGGCGGTGTCCCGACGGGCACGCCCGCCGCCCCGACACCGGTCGTCACCTGGTCCCGCGAGTGTCCGCGACGGCCTCCGGACCTGTCCCGGTTGTGCGTGCTGCGGCTATAGGAGCCACCCGCTCCCAGCCCCTCAGCACCTACTCCGAACAGGACGGATCCATGCGCACCGCGTTCCTCGGCGCGGCCATCACGGCCGCGCTCCTCACCCTGACCGCCTGCGGCTCGACCAACGCCGCCGACGTCGCGTTCGCCCAGAAGATGATCCCGCACCACGCCCAGGCCGTGGAGATGGCGGGGATGGTCGACGGCCGCACCACGAACCCCGAGGTCGTGGCCTTGGCGGCGGACATCGAGAAGGCCCAGCAGCCCGAGATCGACACCCTCACCGGGTGGCTCAAGGCGTGGGGCGAGCCCGTCGAGGCGGGCCACGCCGGGCACGACATGGCCGGGATGGTCGACACGGCCGCGTTGACCGGTCTGAAGGGCGCGGACTTCGACCGCGCCTGGCTGACCGGGATGATCGAGCACCACAAGGGTGCCCTGGAGATGGCGAACCAGCAGCTCGCGGCGGGCTCCGACGGTGACGTCAAGGAGTTCGCGGCGCACGTGTTCGCCGCTCAGACGGCCGAGATCGACAAGATGACGGCTCTGCTGGCCAAGAGCTGAGCGAAGGGGGCCCGCCAGACTCGGCGGGCCCCCTTTCCGCTTCTTAGGCGACAGCGGTCACGGCGGCGACGATCAGCGCGGTGACCTCCTCCGGCCGGGACACGGCGATGGAGTGCGACCCGCCCTCGACCTCGATGGTCGTGGCGCCGAGGCGCTTCGCGGCGGCGCGCTGGGAGTCCGGGTCGATGGCGTGGTCGGCGGTCGCGACGGCGAACCACGACGGCAGCTTCTTCCACGCCGGCTCGACGCCCAGCGGCTCGCCGAGCGCGCCCTGCGCCACCGGGCGCTGGCTGACGGCGGCCGTGGCGTTGAACTCGGCGGGCAGGTCCGCGCCGAACACGCTGGAGAAGGCGTCGAGGCGGATCGTGAACTCGGTGTCCGTGCCCTCGGCGGTCGGGAACTGGTGCGGCACGAGCGAGGTGCCCAGCTCGACCTCCGGGAAGCCCTCCACGGAGCCGAGCGCGCTGACGCCCTGGTCGACGCCGAACGAGGCCACGAACACGAGGCCCTTCACGTTCTCCGCCTTGGAGCCGGCGTGCGTGATGACCGGGCCGCCGTAGGAGTGGCCGACGAGGACGACGGGGCCGTCGATCTGGTTGACGACGCTCGCCACGTAGTCGCCGTCGTAGGTGAGGCCGCGGAGCGGGTTGCTCACGGCGAGCGACTCGATCCCCTGCGCCCGGAGGCGCTCGACGACCGGAGCCCAGCTGGAGCCGTCCGCGAACGCGCCGTGGACCAGGACGACGGTGGGGTTGGTGCTCATCTTCGCTCTCCTTCGGGTCGGTGCTGCTGGAACCGAACCTAGCGGACGTTTAACTTGTGTGCAAGTTACTTTTGCTCCAACTACTGGCGTACGTGGCATTATGGGAGGACCTGGAAGGGGTGCCCCATGACCACGACACCGGAAGACCGCACGTCCGCCGTGGACGACCTGCTCTGCTTCGCGCTCTACGCGGCGTCCAGGGCGGTCACCGCCGCCTACCGGCCGCTGCTCCAGGAGTTGGGCCTGACCTACCCGCAGTACCTGGTGATGGTGGCCCTCTGGGAACGCGACTCCCTGCCCGTGAAGGACCTGGGCGACACCCTCCAGCTCGACTACGGCACCCTGACGCCGCTGCTCAAGCGCCTGGAGGCGGCGGGCCTGATCACCCGCCAGCGCCGCGCCGACGACGAGCGCTCGGTCCAGATCGGCCTGACGGCAGAAGGCTCGGCGATGCGCACCGCGAGCAGCGGCATCACCACCGCGATCGGCGAGGCGATGGGCCTCCCGCAGGCGGAGGTCGACCGGCTGCGCGGCTCGCTGCGCCACCTCACCGCCAACGTCACCAGCCGTGGATGAGGTGCGGGCAGCGGTAGCGCTGGCGGCGTCGTTCGGCGTCCGCTCGACCAACCCGGTGGTGCTCCGTGACGCGAGCAACCTGCTCGTCCACCTCCGGCCCGCACCGGTCGTGGCCCGAATCGCCACGGCCACCGCCGCGGCCCGCCCGGACGTGGTCGAGCACTTCCGCCGGGCCGTGGCGGTGACGGAACACCTGGCGGGTCGGGGCGTGCCGGTGGTCGGACCATCGCCCGAACTCCCCGCGGGCCCGTTCACCCGTGACGGCGTGGTGGTGAGCTTCGCCGAGCACGTGGTCCACGACCCGACGTGGGTCCCGACCGACTTCGCTCACCGGTTGGCCGACCTCCACGCCGAACTGCTTTCTTACCCCGGCCCCCTGCCGGAACGCCTCCCGCTGACCGACCTCGACCGGATCATCGACCGCTGGACCCGCCCGGCGTCGGAGTTGGCCGCGTTCACCACCGAACGGGACGCACTCGTGGCTTCCTGGCCTGCCCTGGACGTCCAACCGCTGCACGGCGACGCCCACCCCGGCAACCTGCTGCTGACCCCACGGGGCCCGGTGTGGAACGACTTCGAGGACACCTGGAGCGGCCCGGTCGAGTGGGACCTGGCGTGCCTCGCTCTGACGAGCCGCTTGGACGGAGTAGCCGCGGCACGCGAATACCCGCTGGTGAACGACCCGACCTTCTGGCTGCGACTGCGGAAGCTGCACGTGGCGGGGTGGCTGACGGTGCTGGAACGCCGCTTCGACCGGTACCGGGAAGCCGCGGACGCGGCCCTGCTCTGACCGACCTTTGCACAACCCGAACATTCGCCGCACGGTGCGCTCATCGGCACAGGTCACAGTTCTCCCCATGACCACATGGACTCGAATCATCGCCGTCGCGGGCAGCTCCGCGGTACTGGGACTCGCGCTGACCGGCATCGCCAGCGCCGACGAGACCCCGACGGGCCCCGCGCCCATGACGATCAGCGCCGACCAGGTGAAGAAGCGCTGC
The DNA here is from genome assembly GCF_042738955.1 of Umezawaea sp. NPDC059074. Lineage (NCBI taxonomy): Bacteria > Bacillati > Actinomycetota > Actinomycetes > Pseudonocardiales > Pseudonocardiaceae > Umezawaea > Umezawaea sp. NPDC059074. The sequence continues at coordinate 31,517 of NZ_JBHYHC010000034.1, read as the reverse complement.
GAGGAGCGGGTGCCGAAGATCGAGTCGCAGATCAAGGCCGCGACCGACCGGATCAACGGGGACGCGAACACGCGCGGTTCCACGAAGTGGCTGGAGGCGCAGGCCAAGGCGGCTCGGGACGCGGGCAAGGAGGCCAAGGCGAAGCTGTTCGACGCGCGCAAGGACCTGCGCGGGGAGAAGCTGACCAAGCTGTCCGACGCGCAGAAGCGGATCGACACCTTCCAGTCCGAGCACTGCAACTACCCCGGTGGCACGAAGTGAGAGCGCTGGCCGTCGTCTTCACGCTGATGGCCGCGGTGGGGCTGGCCGGGTGCCAGGACGAGGCGACGCCGCAGACCGGCAACCCGGACGGTGAGCTGAGCAGCATCGAGTCGACGCTGAACGGCATCGAGGCCGATCTCGACCAACCGTGACAGCATGGCCCACCGTGCAACCGGACCAGTCTGCCCGCGGCCTCGTGCTCGTGGTCGAGGATGAGCGCGCGATCTCCGACCTGATCTCGCTCTACCTGCGCCGGGACGGTTTCGGCGTGCACGTCGAAACCGACGGGGTGGCGGCGCTGGCCGCCGTGCGCAGGCTCAAGCCCGTGGCCGTGCTGCTGGACGTGGGGCTGCCGGGCATGGACGGGGTCGAGGTGTGCCGCACAATGCGGACCGCGGGCGACTGGACACCGGTGCTGTTCGTGACGGCGCGGGACGACGAGGTGGACCGCGTGCTGGGTCTGGAACTGGGGGCCGACGACTACGTGACGAAGCCGTTCAGCCCGCGCGAGTTGGCCGCTCGCGTGCGCACCGTGCTCCGGCGCGGCGCGCACGCGAGCACGCCCGAACAGGTGGTGGGCGCGATCCGGCTGGACGCCGAACGCCGCCGGGTGTGGGCGGGCGGCGACGAGGTGCCACTGACGTCCACCGAGTTCGAACTGCTCGCACACCTGATGCGGCATCCGGGTCGGGTGTTCGAGCGCGAACAGCTGCTCAGCGCGGTGTGGGGCTACGCGGCGGTCGCGGGCACCCGCACGGTCGACGTGCACGTCGCCCAACTGCGGGCGAAGCTCGGCGCGCACAGCCCGATCCGCACCGTGCGCGGCGTCGGCTACTCGGTGGAGGCCCCGTGAACACCAGGCAGCCGGGTCCGACCACCGCCCCTCGCCTCCGGCTGCCTGCCACTGGGCCAGCACTCCGACATACGGGGATACGCAGTGCCCAGCCCAGGCACCCGCATGGCCGCCCCGCACCCGGCCCGACCACGAGTAGAAGTCGGACCGGTTCACGGGGTCGACCACCCGGCGGAGGCACCGTGGAGACCAAGCAGCCAGGCCCGACCACCGCACCACACCTCCCGGCCTCCGGACTCGCGGCACCGCCCAACGCCGCAGCACCCAGCCCAGATGCCCGTGTGGCCGTCCCGCTCACGGCCCGACCACGGGTGGAACTCGAACCGGTTCGTGGGCTCGGCTACTCGGTGGTGGGCCTGTGAAGACGAGCCTGGCGGGGCGGATCACCGCGATGTGCCTGCTCGTCACGGGGATCGCGGTGCTCGTCGCCGGGTCGGTGTCGGTGCGGTTGGTGGTGAACACCGCGCGGGAGGTCAGTCGTACGGCGTTGGCCCACCAGGCCGACACGGCGGCGGACCAGCTCGGGGAGGTCCCGCGTGGGCGGGTCATCGACGTGTTGCAGGGGCAGGGGATCTCCGTGGTGCGGATCGGTGTCGGCGGTGGTCTGCGCGGGGACGCGGTCGCCGTGCAGGCGGTGCGCGACACGGGGCGCAAGAGCGGGGTCGCGGGCGGCTGGATCGTGGAGGCGCGCGACCGGTTCGCTCTGGTCCAGAAGGCCGATTACGGGGCCGAGACCACGACCAAGCTGATTCGCAACATCGCCTTGGCACTCGGGTTCGGGCTGCTGGTCGCCGCGGTGGCCGGGCTGCTGCTGGGGCACCTGCTGTCCCGGCCGTTGCGCCGGACGGCCGGGGTGGCGTTGGCGATGAGTTCCGGCAGACGTGACCTGCGCGCGCCCGAGCACGGGCCGGTCGAGGTCGCCGAGGTGGCGGAGGCGGTGAACGGCCTGGCGGACGCGTTGCAGCGCAGCGAGTCCCGCCAGCGCGAGTTCCTGCTGTCGGTCTCGCACGAACTCCGAACCCCTCTCACGGCGGTGATCGGGTTCTCCGAATCGCTGGCGGACGGGGTCGTGACCGGCTCGGACGTGGTGGACGTCGGCCGGACCATCCAGGAGGAGTCGCGCCGCCTGGACCGCCTCGTGTCCGACCTGCTGGACCTGGCCCGCTTGGGAGCGGATGATTTCCGGTTGGACATCGCGTCGGTGGACCTGGTGCCGGTGGTGCGGTCGGCCGCCGACGTCTGGCACGCCCGGTGCGCGGCGAAGGGGGTGGTGTTCACGCTGGAGGTCCCCGAGGCTCCCGTCGTGGTCTCGACGGACGCCCGGAGGATCCGCCAGGTGCTGGACGGACTGCTGGAGAACGCGGTCCGCGTGACACCCGCCGGTCGAGTGGTGGTGCTGTCGCTCGGGTCGGTGCTCCAGGTGCGCGACGGAGGGCCGGGACTGTCCGAAGAGGACTACGCGATCGCGTTCGACCGGGGAGCGTTGCACGCCAAGTACTCGACGACCCGACCGGTGGGAACCGGGGTCGGGTTGGCGCTGGTGCACGGCTTGGTGACGAGACTCGGCGGCACGATCACCGCCGGACCCGCCGACGAGGGCGGGGCTTGTTTCACGATCACGTTGCCGAGTGGGGTGTGAGTTGGAAGCGCTGTGGGACAACGCGGTTCGGGTACTCGGTGGGGTACCGAGGCCAACGGACCTGTGCGAGCGGTACACGGAGCCGCACCGCGGCTACCACAACGCCGACCACGTGCGACAGGTGGCCCGCGACGCCGCCCTGCTGTGCGACGGGGTCGGCGAACGGGAACTGGCGGTGGTGACGCTGGCCGCGCTGGCGCACGACGTCGTGTACGACGGGAAGCCCGGCGATGACGAACGGCGCTCGGCGGAGTGGGCTCGCGATCAGCTGACGGCGGCCGGGGTCGCGGAGGGGGACGTGGCGCGGGTCGAGGAGCTGGTGCTGGCCACGATGGCGCACGAGGCTCCCGCCGAGGATTTGCTGGCCGCGGTGCTGCTCGACGCGGACCTGGCGGTGCTGGGATCGGACCCGATCGGTTACGAGCGGTACCGCGTGGCGGTGCGGTTGGAGTACTCGCACGTGCCGGAGGACGTCTGGAAGGTGGGGCGGACCGCCGTGTTGCGCTCGTTGGTCGGCCGCCCGTCGCTGTACCTGACGGAGCAGGCTCGGCGGCAGTGGTCCGGAAAGGCTCGGCGGAACTTGGCCGCCGAGTTGGCTTCCCTCGTGTGAGCCGCGCGATTTCGGCTCTGCTTGCTCCCCGTCGGACCGCGCGGCGACATCGGGAGCCATGCCCGCGCCGAGAACACGACCGACGGGGGGACCACCTCGTTCCCGGCCTCAAGCGAGGTCGTCCCTCCCGAGCAGGGCCTCGAGCGCGGAGTGGATCGGGAATTCCCGGAAGTAGAAGTGCCGCCCCGGAAAGTGGTGGATCGTGAACTCCCCCGTCGTGAGGTCCCCCCACGGTTCGACTTGGCCGACGGTCACCACGTCGCCGTCGGCGACGAACGCGTCGACCGGCATCCCCAGGGGTTCTCCCGGCCGGTAGTCATACCCCTCGAGCAACGCGAGATCCGCGCGGAGCGCGGGCAGCACGAGGGCGATGACGTCCGAATCGGCCGCGATCTCCGAGGGGATCCCGTCGTAGGAATCGGTGAGCACCTCGAGCAGTTCACCGTCCGGCAGGGTGTGCCAGTCCGACCGACCGCGAGGCACGCTCGGCGCCGAGTGGGCGGACACGATCAGCCTCTCCGGCTGCGGACGACCGCGTTCTCGTAGTTCACGGGCCGTCTCGAAGGCCAACAACGCGCCCAAGCTGTGCCCGAAGAGGACGAACGGGGGTTCGAACTCGGTGTCGTCCACCAGCGAGCCGACCAGCGGGCCGAGGTCGGTGAGTGCGGGTTCCGCCAGCCGCGGCCCCCTGCCCGGCAGGCTCATCCCGCGCACCTGGACTCCCGGCAGGTGCCCACCCCACCGCACGTACTCGCCCGCGAGTCCACCGGAGTGGGGGAAGCAGTACAGGTTCACCCTCGGCCGGTCCTTGATCCGCTTGCCGACGGTCCAACTCGCCCGGCGCTCCGTCACGGTGCGACCCGCCGGGCGCCGGTCGAGGTCGCGACGCGCTCCTCGATCACGTCGGCCAGCGCTTCGGCCGTACCGCTCCTGATGATGTCGGCGACGGACAGGTCGACGGAGAACTCGGATCGGCCCCAAGCGGCTATCTTGGCCGCCACCAGCGAATCCCCGCCCAGGTCGAAGAAACCGTCGTCGGCCTCGACGTCCGGCACGCCCAGCGCGCGGGCGAACGCGGCCAGCACCCCGGACAGGACCGCGGACCGGGATTCGACCGGGCCGTGGTCTTCGGGCCCCGGACCGGCCTGCGCGGACTCGTGGATCCGCGTGGCGACGCCCTGCGCGGTTCCCGTCGTCCGCTCGACAGGCTCGACGAAGTAACGGCGCCGCTGGAACGGGTAGGTGGGCAGGAGCACCCGGCCGCGCCTCTCATCCCGGTGCAGCGCCGACAGGTCGACGCGCCCTCCCGCCGCCCACACCCGCCCCACACCGGTGAGCAGCGCGGCCGGATCGGAGGTCTCCTCGGCCGGGTGGGGCGTCATGGCGAACACCGGGTGGTCGTCGCCGTCGCCGAAGGACGGGTGACGGCGGACGAGGGACGACAAGGTCCTGCCCGGCCCCAGGTCGACGAGCACGTGGCCCCGGTCCGCGAGCAGGGTCGCCAGGACCCCGTCGAACCGCACCGGGCGGCGCAGGTGGTCGACCCAGTACGCACGGGTGGCGATCACGTCCGGCTCGATCCGGTCGCCGGTGACGTCCGAGAGGATCGGCACCTCGGGCTCGTGCAGGTCGATGCCGCCCAGGAACTCGCCGAAAGCGGGCAGGACCGGGTCCACCAAGGGCGAGTGACCTGCGGTGGAGATGCGCAGTCGACGCACCTCGACCCCCCGTAGACCCTGTTCGGCGACGAACGCGGCGACCAGGCCCACGGGCCCGGTGACGGTGCACTGACCCGGACCGTTGACCGCCCCCACGCTGAGGCCTTCGGGCAGCATCGGGGTCACCTCCGGCTCCGGCAGGCCCACCGCGGCCATGGCGCCCGCCGGGATGGTGGTGAGCAGTCGACCGCGCTCGACCACCGCGCGGATCGCGTCAGCGGGTGAGAAGACCTTCGCGGCGCAGGCGGCGGCGTAGGCGCCCAGGCTGTGGCCGGTCACCTCGGCGGGCGACAGCCCCCAGGACAGCAGAAGGCGGGTCAGGGCGTGCTGCACCGCGAACACGGCGGGCTGCCCGACGGCGATCAGGGCCAAGCGCTCGGCCGCGACGGCCTCTGCCCTCTCGTCCTCCGGGAACAGGACCTCCCGCAGATCCAGGCCCAACGGTCCAGCGGCGACTTCGGCGACCTCGTCGAGGTGGTGGCGGAACACGGGCTCTTGGTCGTACAGGCCCTTCGCCATGCCCACGTGCTGCGCTCCCTGGCCCGCGAACAGGAAGACCGCGTCCCGACCGACGCGATCGGTGGCGCCGGTGTGAGCGGCGCCCGCGCTCAGACCGGTGATCGCCTCGGCGGGGTTCCCGGCCACCACGAATCGGCGATGCGGGTGGTGATCGCGGCCGTCGCGCAACGTCCACGAGACGTCGGCCAGGTCCTGGTCCGGTCGTTCGCGCAGCCATCCCGCCAGTTCCCGGACCGCGGTGTCGGCCGCGTCCGCCGTCTTCGCCGACAGGGGGACCAGCTGGTGGGTCCGCTCGGTGGGGGTTGGTGGACGCGCGGGCGCCTGGGCCACGACGACGTGCGCGTTGGTGCCGCCCAACCCGAGCGAGTTGACCCCGGCGACGCGCGGTCCACCCGCATCGGACCACGTCGTCAGGGTGTCGTTGACCACGAACGGGGAGGAGGTGAAGTCGATCGCCGGGTTCGGGCGGCGGTAGTGGAGGCTGGCGGGCACCTCGCCGTGTTCCACCGCGAGCACCGCCTTGATCAGGCCGACGACCCCCGCCGCCGCGTCGGCGTGGCCGATGTTCGTCTTCACCGAGCCGATCCGGCAGAAACCGCGCCGGTCCGTGCTGTCCCGGAAGGCCGTGGTCAGCGCGGCCACCTCGACCGGATCGCCGAGCGGGGTCGCCGTGCCGTGCGCCTCGACGTACCCGATCTCGTCCGCCCGGACGCCCGCGACCAGGTGTGCCGCTCGGACGGCTTCGGCTTGGCCGGTCACGCTCGGCGCCGTGAACCCGACCTTGCCGCGACCGTCGTTGTTCACCGCCGAGCCCCGGATCACCGCGTGGACGTGGTCCCCGTCGGCGAGCGCGTCGGCCAAGGGCCGCAACACCACGACGCCTGCCGCACTGGCGTTCACGGTTCCGGCGGCACTCGCGTCGAAGGCCCGGCAGCGCCCGTCCGGCGAGATCACTCCGCCCGGCGTGTAGCGCGATCGAGGAACCGAGGCGACCACGCTCGCCCCTCCCGCCACGGCCAGGTCGCAGTCACCCGCGAGCAGGGCGGAGACGGCGACGTGCACGGCGACCAGCGACGTGGAGCAGGCGGACTGCACCGAGACGGCGGGGCCGGTGAGCCCGAGGTGGTAGGCGATCCGCGTGGTCAGGAAGTCCAGGTCGTTGCCCTGGCCGATCTGCCACTCGTCGACGAAGGGCAGTTCGTCCACCCTCAGCCGCAGGTGTTCGCCGTAGCGGGTGCTGGAGCCGCCTGCGAACACCCCGGTCCTCGGCCGCCCCGGCCCGCCGTGCCCCGCGCGTTCCAGCGCCTCGTGCGCGCACTCCAGGAGCACCCGCTGCTGGGGGTCGACGACCAGCGCGCCCTGGGGCGAGTAGTCGAAGAAACCCGCGTCGAAGTCGGCCGCGCCGTCCAGGACGCCGAAGGCGGGCGTGTAGTCCGGGTGCGCGGGATCCCCGTGCTCGGGCAAGCGCGTGGTGGACTCGCGGCCCGCGCGCAGGTTCTCCCAGAACCGCTCGATCGTGGACGCGCCGGGAAAACGCCCGGCCATGCCGATGACGGCGACGAATCCGCTTTCGTCGGTTCCAGTGGGCACGTCGTCAGCCTTTCGCGGGTAGTGGATCACGACCGGTTCCGGTCACGCCGAAGACGAAGAGCGCGGTCGCCGCGACCTGTGCCGAAACCGCGCACAGCACCGCCGCGTGGAGACCGGCGGATTCGGCGACCACGCCCGCCAGGGCCCAGCCCGCCGTGCCGCCGCCCAGCGCGATCGCGGTGGCGACGGTCAGGGCGGCGGGTCTCGCGTTCTCCGGGATGCTCAACATCCGCACGGTGGAGAGGGAGGAGTTGCTCTGCCCGTTGAGCAGCCCGACGACCACGAGGCACCCGATCAGCGACGGCAGGGTCAACGGGAGGAGCAGGACGGCAAACGCCGCGCAGAGCACGACCCGCCCCACCAGCGCGAGGGTGCGGGCGGACGTCCGCCGCAGCACCACACCGACCAGCAGGGCGCCCACCAGCGCACCGCATCCGAACGCGCTCAACAAGACCCCCGCCACGGTCGGCGACCCGGCGTACCGGACCACGGCGAACACGGGCAGGAGGGCGAAGAGGCCCTGCCACGCCACCTCCGCGAGCACCAGCCCCGCCGACCACCCCGCCGTGAGCCGGTTCGCCAGCAGGGCTCGGAGTCCCGCGGTCAGCGAGCCCTGGCGTCCCGGAGCGGGCGCGGGCGTCCTCGGCAGGCACCTCCAGTGGATGAGCGCCGAGATCGCGTAGCTCGTCGCGTCCACCAGCAGCACCAGCGGCGCGTCGACCAACGAGATCAGCAAACCCGCGAGCACGGGACCGACGAGCATGCCCGCCCTGCCCGCGCTCTGCAGGATCGCGCTCACGCGGCTCAACCGCGTCTCGTCGGAGGTGACGCCGACCAGGACTGCCTGCTGGCCCGCCAGGAACGGGGCCGCACAGCCGCCGACGACGAACATCACCGCGGCGAACACCGCGATGTGCAGTGCGCCGAACAGGTGCAGCACCAGCAGCGCCGCGATCAACGGGGCGCACAGCAGGTCGGCGGCGAGCATCACGCGCCGAGGGCTGAACCGCCCCACCCAGGCCGCGCTGGTCGCGCCCATCACGGCCATGCCCGCGAACTGGGCGGCCACCACGAGGCCCATGTACCGCGGCGAACCGGTCAGGTTCAACACCAGCCACGGGATGGCGACGACGCTGAGCTGGGTGCCCAGGACCGAGGTGATCTCCGCGGCGACGAGCCCCCGAACCACCGGGTGCGAGCGCAGCGGCACCTCGGCGACCGCTCCGACGCTCACGTCGGGTCCCGCAGGGTGACGGCCGGTGCGACGGCTTCGCGCACCAGGTCGGGAACCGAGGCGACCAACCGTCCCAGCTCCGCCGCGAACCGCTCGGCGTCGGCCCGGCCGACGCGGTCGCCGCGGTGCGCGACCCGACCGCGCAGCCGCGACCCCTCCAGGACGAAGGCGACGGTCAGCGAGGTCTTGCCCAGGTATTCGGCGTCCCGGCGGCTGATGTCCACCGGGTGCAACGGGTGCCCGCCGAGCGTCGGGGGCCGCTCGGCGACCACCTCGAACTCCAGGGCCACGTCACCCCAGGGAGTGCGACCGGGCAGGCGTGGTGGGCGCAGGCGGGTGACGACGTCCGCGAAGCCGACTTCGGCGTTGGCCATCGCGTCCAGGACGGTTTCGCGCATCGTCAGCAGGCCGTGCAGCACCGTGTCGGCGGGGTCGAGTCGCGAGCGCAGGACCACGGTGTTCAGCGCGGGCCCGATGACGTCGGCCAGGTCGGCGGAGACCCGGCTCGTCATCCCGCTGGTGAACGTCACGTCGCGACGGCCGGTTCGGCGGTGCAGCAGCACCGCCAGCGCGGTGCACACGATCATGTAGGGCGAGACGCGGTGCTCGGCTTGCAGGGCCCCGTAGGAGCTCGACAACCCGTCGGGCAAGGGGATCGGCACCACACCGTTGGGCTCGACCCGAGCAGGAGCCCGCAGGTCGAGGTAGGCGGGCGCCCCGCTCAGCGCGGACGCCCAGTGCTCGACCTGGTCGCGGTAGCGCGTGCTGTCCCGGTCCGACTCCCGAGCGATCGCGAGGTCGAGGTACTGCGCGCGGCCGGACGCCTGCCGCGGGGCGGCCGTGACCCCGTCCTCCCCGTCGACGAGTTCGGCCAACGCGGTCACGACGCCGTTGGCGAGATCCCGTGCCGCCTCAGCCGAGACCAGCGCGCCCTGGTAGGAGAGGATCGCGGTCAGGTCGTCGTCCTGTTCCGCGACCGTGAGGGTCGCTCCGAACTTGGTGTCGCGCGCCCACAACTCGTCGGCGAAGAACGGCTCCAGCACCGCGTCGCCGAGCACGGCTCGACGACCACCGCGCAGGTTCATGTTCAGCAGCACGTCGACGTACGGGGTGCGTCCCGCTCGGCGTTCCGGGGCGAGGTCGCGCACCACGTCCTCGAACGGCGTTCCCGCGTGTTCCATCGCGGTCAGCAGTTCGGCGCGGATCATTCGGACGACGTCCGCGGCGGTGGCGTTCCCCCCGCCGAGGTTCGACCGCAGGACCACGGTGTTGAGCGCGGGTCCCAGCAGGTCGTGCCCGTCCCCCGGCGCGCGGCTCGTGACGGGCACGCCCACCGTCAGGTCGGCCTGCCCGCTCCAGCGGTGCAGCGCCAGGCACAGGGCGCCGCCGAACGCCATGAACCAGCTGACGTTCTGCTCGCTCTGGAACTCGCGGAGCCGTCGCGTGGTGCTCGGCGGAAGCGACAGGCGCACGGCACCGTCGGGAGCCGCCACCCGAGGTGCGGGGAAGTCCAGGTAGGGCGGCGCGGAGGACAGGCGCCCACGCCAGTGCGCGAGATCCGCTCGACGGCGCCCGCTGTCGAGCCGTGCCTGGTGGACCCGGACGAAGTCGCCGTACTGCTGAACCGGCGGCGCGGCGGGACGCCCGTCGCGCGCGGCCTGGAAGTAGCGCTGGAGTTCGGCCAGCAGGACGGGGATCGCGCTGTCGTCGACCAGCACGTGGTGCAGGCACAGGAGCAGCGCGTGCCCGCGTTCGCCGAGGTCGGCGAGCGCGACCCGCAGCAGCTGGCCGGTCGCCAGCTGGAAGCGCGTGCCCGCGGCGTCGTCCAGCCACCCGGTCAGCTCGGCGGGCGCGTCCCGCGAGGTCCGCAGGTCCAAGGTCTCGATCTTCGGTGTCCACGGGGCGTGGATCGACTGGCGCGGCGTCCCCGCGTCGAGCAGGTAGCCGGTGCGCAGGATCTCGTGCCCGGCGACGAGCCCGGTGAACGCCGCCTCCAGCAGGTCGAGGTCCACCGGATCCGGCGTCGTCCACGCGAGGAACACGTTGTGCCGCACGCTCTCGGACAGGAGTTCCGCCAGCAGCACCCCCTCGTGGAAGGGGGAGACGGGCTCGGTGGCGCCGTCGACCGCTGTCGAGGGCGCGGGGGCGTCGGACGCGTCGCCGCGCTCGTCGAGCAGACGGGCGAGTTCGCGCAGCCGGGACCGCTCGTACAGGTCTCGCACCCCCAGCCGAACCCCGAAGTGCTCGCCGACCAGTCCGACGAGGCGGAAGGCCAGCAACGAGTGGCCTCCCAGCGCGAAGAACTCGTCGTCGACCCCCGGGTCGTCGACGCCGAGCACCGTGGTCCACAAGCGCGCCAACCGGATCTCGGTCGACGTCTCCGGTCGCGGGCGGTCGGAGACCGCCAAGGGCACGGCCGTCGCCATCAGGAGGTCGAGGTCGAGCTTGCCGTGCGAGGTCAACGGCATGCTGTCGACGCGTTTGAGCTTGTGCGGCACCAGGTACGCGGGGAGTTCCTCGGCGAGGTGCGCGCGCAGCGCGTCGCTGGTGAGGTCGCGCGCCCCGCGCACGACGGCGACCAGGTGGTCGTCCTCGACGACCACGACCGCGTCGGCCACGCCGGGGACGGCCCGCAGAGCGGTTTCGACCTCGCCCGGCTCGACGCGGTAGCCGCGGACCTTCACCTGGCGGTCGGCGCGCCCCAGGAACTCCAGGCCGCCGTCCGTCGCGTGGCGCACGAGGTCCCCGGTCCGGAAGAGCACGCGGCCGTCGAACGGGGACGGGACGAACTTCTCGGCGGTCGACTCCGCGCGGTTCAGGTACCCGGCCGCCACCCCCTCTCCGCCGATGTACAGCTCCCCGACGGCGCCGACGGGCAGGAACCGGGCTCCCGTGTGCTGGTCCAGGACGAACAAGGTCGTGGTGGGGAGCGGTGTGCCGATGGTGCTCGTGCCGGTCGCGATGTCGGCCGGGGTGATCGTGTGGGAGCTGGCGTACACCGTGGTCTCGGTCGGCCCGTAGAGGTTGACCAACCGCACGTGGGGGAACCGCTCGGCCCAGTCGCGGAGGCCTGCCGGTCGCAGCGCCTCACCCGCGAGCAGCACGTAGCGCAGCCCGTCCAGGTCACCGGGAGCGCTGCCGCCCGACGACGTCAGGCGCCCGAACGCGCTCGGGGTCTGGCAGACCACGGTGACGCCTTCCCCGCGGAGCAGTTCCAGGAACAGCCACGGGTCGTTCACCTCGTCGGTGGAGACGGTCACCAGCCTGCCGCCGTGCGACAGGCACCCGAACACCTCCCACACGGAGACGTCGAAGGTGTAGGAGTGGAACGCCGTCCAGACGTCGGACGACGAGAACGACAGCGGCGCGCCCTCGGGTCGCAGCAGCCGGACGAGGTTGCGGTGGGTGATGACCACCCCCTTCGGGCGACCGGTGGTCCCGGACGTGTAGATGCAGTACGCGGGTGAGTCCAGGAAGACCGTGGGCAGGGCTACCTCGGTGCGATCCCCTCCCTCCCCGATCCGGTCCAGCACCTGTCCGGTGAACTCGCGGAGGCCTCCGTGCCGGAGCCCGTCGCCGTCGGTGAGCACCCAGCGACTTCCGGAGTCCGCCAGGAGGTGGGCGATCCGCCGTGGCGGGTACGCGGGGTCGAGCGGCAGGTAGGCGGCACCCGCGAGGAGGACCGCCAGAATCGCCGTGACCTGCTCCTGGCCCCTGGGCAGCAGCAGGGCGACCAGCTCTCCGGGCTGCACGCCCCTGTGCACCAGGTCTCGCGCTCGCTCCTCGGCGGTGGCGAGAAGCGCGCCGTAGGTGAGGTTCACGTCGCCGTCGGTGAGCGCCACCGCGAACGGGTTCGCCACCGCGTGCTCGCGGATCAACTCGGTCACCGCCGTGCGCGGGTAGGCGGCGGCGGTGTCGTTCCACCGACGGAGTTGGGTCTCGCGCTCGTCAGCGCTCAGCGGCTCGACCGCGCCGATCACCGTGTCCGGCTCGTCGGTCAGGATCGCGAAGATCCTCGTGTAGTGGTCGGCCATCAGCCGCATCCGCGAGAGCCCGAGACGACCGTCGAAGACCAGCCGTCCGTCGTGACCTTCCTGTGCGGGCGACACCGCGAGGTGCAGGCCGGACCGGCCCAGCGGAGTTCCGGGCGTCCCGTAGGAGAACCGCGCGTCGCCGACGACAGCGGTGCCGCGACGCCGCGACGCGACGTCGGCCACCAGTTCGGTGAAGGTCCGATCGGCGGCGGCCCCGATGCCCAGGACGGAGTCGTCGACCTCGACGGTCAGCTCCTGCTTGCCGGTGTACCAGGCCAGCAGCGCGGCGAACGCCGCCAGAGCGACGTCCGCCGCCGTGCAGCCCAGCTTCCGGGTGAGGGCGTGGAGTCCGACGCCGTCGGGCAGGAGGAAGGGCGACGAGCCCTCCGCGGGAGAGGCGTCGGACGCCCCCGGCAGCCAAGCGGGCAGGACAGGCGCTTCGAGCGCGGGCGAGGAGGCGGAGAGCCCGGTGTAGTGGGCGTTCAGCGCGCGGAGGAAGACGTCCTGGGAGGCGGCGTCCCACACGAGGTGGTGGACGCACACGAAGAAAACCTGGTCACCGCCGCTCTCGACGAGCGCGGCGGTCAGGGGTCGGCCGGACTCCAGGTCGAACTCGTGGTGAGCGGCGGCGTCCAGCCACTCGTGCACCGCGTCCTCGCCATCGACCCGGACGGTGAGCGGCTCCGGCTCCCAGGCGGCTTCCACGACCTGGAGGATCCGGCCCTCCCGGTTGTGGAACGACGTGCGCAGGACCTCGTGGTCGGCGATGACGCCCGCCAACGCCCGGCGCAGGGTCAGCGGATCCAGGCCGCCACCCGGCACGCGCCACGCCATCGGCACGTTGTGCAGGGCGAGACCCGGTTCGAGCTGCTCGGCCAGCCAGATCCCCTGCTGGAAAACGGACGCCGGTCCTTCCCGCCGGTCCGGCGGGACCTCGGCGACCGCCGTGCCGAGCACCTCGTCGGCGAACTCCGCGAGGAACGGGTGGTCGAACAGCGTCCTGATCGACACGTCGGTCGCGAACCGGCGGGACACGGCGTTCACCAGGCTCTCCGCCAGCAGCGAGTGTCCGCCCAGCTCGAAGAAGGAGTCCTCCGGCGTGACGTCGTCGATACCGAGGACCTCCTCCCACACCTGGACCATGTCGTCCCACGCCCCGCTCGCGACCGGGTTCGGCGCCGGTCGCCCCTCGGGTGCTTCCCGACCTCGTCGCGCGTCGTCGGACACCGCCACCAGCGCCGCGTCCGGGTCGGCCGCGATCTCGCGCAGCACGTGGAGGTAATCGGCCGCCATCACGGCGATCCGCTCGGCTCCCACCGCGCCGTTCGGGTCCTTCCACAGCACGTGGGTGCCCGCGCTGTCCTCGCGGACCATGACGGCGAGGGGGAAGCCCGCGCTGCTCTCCATGTCCAGGAGGCTCAGCCGTGCGGAGGACCCCTCCGCGCGCAACCGGACGTCCTGCACGTCGACGGTGTCGTGCAGACCGGCGTTCCAGTGCTGGAACACGGTCTGCGCGGTGCGGGCCAGTGCTTCCGGCCCCGTCAGGCCCGCGGATCGCAGGATCGCGGGCAGGGGGAGGTCCCCGTTGTCCACAGCGGCCCTGACCCGCGTGCGCACCTGCTGGAAGAGGTCGGCGTACGTGTCGGTGGCGGCGATCGTCACCGACACCGGCAGCGTGTTGACGAAGTAGCCGACCGTGTCACGGACGGACTCCGCGGTCCGGCCGTGGAACGGCAGGAAGACCAGGACGTCGTCAGCACCGGTGTGCCTGCGCAACACCGCGCAGTAGGCCGTGAGCAGCACCGTGACGTACGAGACGCCCGACGTCGCGGCCCTGCTCCTCAACTCCGCGGCCAGCTCTTCCGGAACGTCCGCGCGCAGCGCGGTGTACGCCGGTTCGCCGACGGGAGCGGGGAGGGTGAACGGTGGTCGGCCACCGAGCACGCCGCGCCAGTGGTCGCGGTGCGCGGCGCCCGCTCCGGTGTCCGCGAGGTCGCGGGAGCGGAGCGCGAAACCGGTCAGTGCGGGGCCGTCGTCGCCCTGCTCGAGCGGTTCACCCGCGTACGCCCTCGCCAAGGCGTCGATGGTCAGCAGAGCGGACGCCCCGTCGTGGACGATGTGGTGGACGGCGATCACCAGGACGGTCCACCCGCGTCCGCGCACCAGGTCCACCCGCGCCAGCGGTCCCCGCCGCAGGTCGAACGGCCGCTGCCAGACCAGGCGGACGGCCGCGTCGCGGTCGAACGACGTCTCGTGCTCGGTCAGGGGGATCTCCGGGGCGTCGGCCCACGACAGCACCGGTCCGCCCTCCCCGCTCACCACCCGGCCGCGCAACTGGGGGTACGCCCTGCCGAGCGCGTGGACCGCCGCGCGCAGGCGCGTCACGTCGACCTCGCCCGCCACCGCGTACGGGGTGGGGATGATGTGGATCCACTGCTCGGGATCGAGCCGCCAGTCCAGCCACATCGCTTCCTGGCCGACGGACAGCGGAACGGTCTGCGGGTGCGCGATCACGGTTTCCCCTCATCGGGACGTGCGGTGGGCGGGGTGCCGGGAACGGTGTCCGCGATCAGGTGGTCCGGTCCGCTGTCCGCCAGCCACGCGGCGCTGACGGCCGCGACGGCCGCGGGCACTTCCTGGTCGAGGCGCCGCCGCAGGTCGGCGACGCCGTGGCGGACGCCGACGCAGTGGATGTCGGCCAACGCCAGGCCGGAGTGGTCCCCCGCCTCGGCCATCGTGGCCGCGCGCGCCAGCACCAGCGAAGCGGTCATCAGCTCACGGGCCAGTCGAGCGAGGTCGATGAGCAGGCGCTCGCGGACCAGGAGCGAGTCCTTGTCCGGGTGCGCGCGTGCCAGGGCCAGGCAGCGGGCGCCGAACTCGCGCACCTCGACGGCGACCCAGCGCCGGTGGTCGGCGTTCCGGTCGTCGAGCCGGGGGTCCGGGTCGAGCGGAACCCCGCCGCTGGTGAGCTCCGCGGCGTGAGCGGGCTCCGGGTAGTAGTAGGACAGGATGGACATCCGGGCGATCCAGTTGTCGACCTGGAAGTCGACTCCCCCGGCGACGCGCACGTGGCGCAGGTCGCGCAGCAACCGTTCGACCGGCTCGGCAGGCGCACCGCGACCGGCCTTGCTCGTCGCGGTCTCATACCCCTCGCCACCCAGGAGGGACATGGTGCGGTCCAGGACCCGCCAGCAGAGCAGGGACGTGACGTTCTTGGCGGCGTTCTGCTCGAAGCGGACGTTCAGCGGTCGATCCTGGTCCTCGGGCAACAACGACCACTGGCTGACCGTCTCGATGACGAAGGTGTCCGCCAGGCTCTCCGCGAGCTGGTGGCGGACCTCCTGGTAGTCCGCGAGCGGCCTGCCGTCGATGGTCCTGCGCTTGGCGAAGTCCCTGATCCACCCCACGCACAGCTTCGCGGCCGCGAGCGAGGGCGCGCCCATGTGGTGGATCCGACCGCGGGTGACCAGTCTGCCGGTGGTCTGGGTCATGCGGACCTGGTGCTCGGCGTCGGGTTCCACGAGCACGTGCTCGGCGGGTACGCGGACGCCGTCGAACCGCAGCCATCCGTTGGCGAACCCCTTGATCCCCAGGTATTCGTGCCGGCCCCCCACGACGACGCCGGGGGCGTCGACGCGCACGAAGAACTCGCGGACGCGTGCCGAGCCGTTCTCCCGGACGGTCGCGGACACCCCCACCAAGCCGGCGATCGGGGCGTGGCCCACGAACACCTTGGTGCCGTGGAGCAGGTAGGCGCGCCCGTCCTCGACGACGGTGGCCGTCGTGGCGCGCCCGAGGTTCCCCGCGCCCTCCGGCTCGGTGTCGGCGCTGGCGCTGAAACGCCCGTGCGCCACGTGGTCGCGGATGAGGTCGCGGAGCGGCCCGTGCGGCAGCATGGTCGCGAACGCCCCGGCGCCCAGGGTGTTCTCCAGCGCGATGGACATCGCGACCGGGACGCACCAGCCGGCCGCCGCCCGCACGATCCGGAACACGTTGAAGTGGGAGAGCCCGTGGCCGCCCACGCCGTCGTCCGCCTGCAACCTGAAGTAGCCGCGGTCGGCGAGTTCGGTCAGGACGTCGGCGGGCACCAGGCTCTTCGCGTCGACCTCGTCGGGGTCGACGCGGTCGCGCACCAGCGCGGTCACCTCGCTGACGAAGACGTCGCCCGCACGGCGATCCTCCGGGGACTGGACGGGGAAGTCGCGGATGACGTCCCAGCGGAACCGCCCCTGGTACAGCTCTTCCAGGAAGCTGACCCGATCGGGGTCGCTGGTGGCGTTGCGCACGCGCTTCGGCTCCTCGGACCCGCCCTTCACGACAGCCTCCCGAGTGCGCGCCGATCGGTCTTCCCGGACGGGTTCAGGGGGAACTCGTCGAGCCGGACGAAGCGGCTGGGCGCCATGTGCTTCGGCAGCACGGACGTCACGCGGTCGACGAGCGCGGTGCGCAGGTCGGTTCCGGCGGCGTAGTAGGCGGTCAGCATCGGCTCACCGATCCTGCTCCGTCCACAGAGGACGGCGACGTCGCCGACACCGGGCACTCCGCGCAAGACGGCCTCCACCTCGCCGAGTTCGATGCGGAAGCCGTTGACCTTCACCTGCTCGTCGGTCCGGCCCGCGTAGCGGAGGACGTCGGTGCGGGTGCGGGTGGCGAGGTCGCCGCTCCGGTAGAACCGCCTGGGACCGCCGCCCGGCAGGTCCAGCACGGTGAACCGCTCCTCGGTCAGGTCCCGCCGGTGCAGGTAGCCCAGCGCGACGCCCGCGCCCGCGACGCAGATCTCGCCCGTCTCACCGCGGTCGACCGGACGGTCGTCGGCGCCCAGCACCGCGATCTCCCAGCCGTCCAGCGGCTGCCCGAGGTCCGTCGCGAACCCGCGATCGGCGGACTGGTCGATCTCGGCGGGCAGCAACGTCCGCGTGCTGACGAAAACCGTCGTCTCGGTGATGCCGTAGGTGTTCACGAACTGGCAGTCGGCGTTGACCGACTCGCGCCAGGACCGGACGTCCGCGACGTCGATCGACTCACCGCCGAAGATCACGCGCCGCACCTCCGCCGGGCGGACGTCCGTCGTGGACACCAGCGCGGTCAGGTACCGGAAGACGGACGGCACGACGCTCAGCACCGTCACGCGTTCGCGGACCAGCAGTTCTGCCGTCGCGCGTGGTGACGCCGCCGTCGAGGCGGGGACCACCACCAAGCACGCGCCGGTCGCCAGGGCCCCCCACATCTCCCACACCGAGAAGTCGAACGAGTACGAGTGGAACAACGTCCACACGTCGTCGGCCGTGAAGTCGTACCTGGCGCGGACCGCCGTCACCATGGCCTTGACGCTCCGCCGACTCACCTGCACGCCCTTGGGCCTGCCGGTCGACCCGGAGGTGTAGATGACGTACGCGACCGATTCGGGGTCCGGTTCGCCGGTGGTGGCGGGCACGGAGGCGTTCCCCACGTCCGCTGTGTCCCGGCTCCACCGCACCACCGGCACGTCCGCGAGGTTGTCCGGCAGGTCGCGGTCGGACACGATCAACGCCAGTCGGCTGTCCTCGGCCATGAACTCGAGCCGATCGGCCGGGTAGTGCGGATCCAGCGGGACGTAGGCGTGCCCGGCGGACACAACGGCCAGCACCGCGGTCACCACGTCCGCGGTGCGGTCGAGGTGCAGGCCGACGCGCGCGCCCGGCGCGCGCACCCTGGCCGTGATCAAGTCCGCCAGGGCCGCGACCCGCCGCGAGAGTTGCGAGTAGGACAGCGAGCCGCTCTGGTCGCGAACCGCGACGCGTTCCGGCGACCGCTCCACCCGAGCGGTGAACAACTCGTACATCGAAACATCCGATCGTCGTCGTGCGTCAGAGACGAACACGAACACCCAGGCACTGGATCCAGTCGTTGAGCTGCAACGCCATCTCGACGTCGGCGCGGCCCAGCCACCCGCCCCGGTCGAGCAGCCGGGGGTTCTCCACGTACCGGACGACCGACGACAGGTCGAGCAGGTCGTGGACCGCGGCGGACGAGTCGTCGAGCAGGGCGCGCAACCGGACGACCAGCCCTGCCTTGTAGCCCTTGTCGTAGGTGATCGGGTACGGCACCTTGGGCCTCCGCAGCACCGACGGGGGCACCAGGTCCCGCCCCGCGGCCCGCAGCAGGCTCTTCTCCCGGCCGTCGAAGGCCTTGACCCGCGGGGGGACGTCGTAGAGGAACGAGAACAACCGGTGGTCCGCGAACGGGAACCGCAGCCGCAGGCCCGCCGCGGTGCTCAGCCGCTCGGAGTGGTGCACGGTCTGCTCCAGCAGCCGGGTGACGGTCAGGTAGTCCACTTCCCGGCCCAGGCGGTCGACCGGCGACTCGCCCGCGAGGCGGGGCACCTCGGCCATCGCGTCGTCGAACCGGTCCGCCAGGTATCCGGCGATGTCCGTGTCCCGCAAGAGGTCCTGGCGGAAAAGGCCACCGCCGAGGCCGTACCGCGCGTCGAACGACCGTGCTCTCTCGATCCAGGGGAACGTCGTCAGCACCCGATCGGGTGCGGGAGAGGGACCCAGCCCTCCGAACAGCGCGTCCGCGCCTTCTCCGCTGAGCGCGTCCGACGTCCGCGCCGCCACCACGCGGCTGAAGAGGTAGGGGGTGATGTTCTTGTCCCCGAACGGAGTCGGGTGGTCCTTCGCCAGCAGCGCGCTGTTCAGGGTGCCGGGATCGGACAGTTCCACGGGTTCGACGACGACGGTTCGGTGAGCCGTTCCCCAGAACCGCGCCACCTCCTCGGCGTGCGGGAGGTCCACCACCGCCGCCGCGCCCTTGCCGAAGGTGACGGTGAACGTGTGCGGGGACCTGCCGAGGGCGCCCGCGACGAGCCCGGTCAGCACGCTGGAATCGGTGCCACCCGAGAGCAGCACCGCCGGATCGGCGTCGTCGAGGTTGTCCGCGACGATCCGGACGAGCAGTTCGCGAACGCAGGCGACCGTGTCCGCGGTGGACTTGTCGTGCGGGTGCGCCTCCAACGACCAGTAGCGGCGATGACGCTCGCCGGTGCGCGAGAAGCGGACCGTCGTTCCCGGCCTCACCTCGCGCACTCCCCGCAGCACGCCCAGCCCCGGACCGCGCACCTGGGTGATCAACGCGTTCAGGCCCCTGCCGTCGAGTTCCGGGACGACCGAGGGGTGGACGGCGAGGACGGCCAACTCCGACGCGAAGACGACCCCTTCGTCGAGCACGGCGAAACTGAGCGGCTTGACGCCCATGCGGTCCCGGCCCAGGACGAGTTCTCCGGTCCGGCCGTCCCAGATCGCGAAGGCGAAGGCCCCTTCCCACCGCTCCGCGGCGGCCTCGCCCCACCGGAGGTGGTCCCGGAGGACCACGTCCGCCTCCGAACCGCTCGCCACGCCGTGGAGGTAGCCGTCGAACGCGACCACGACGTGCGCGGAGTCCTGCCGGAGCACCGCGGGACCACGGCCCCCGCCTTGGGAGAGAACGGCGTGACTCCCCGTCCACGTGCTGTGCGGTCCGGGTCCGCGGCTGCTCCGCCCCGCCATCGTCTCGACGACGCTCGGCGCCGTCAGCGGCAGACCGCGCTCTCCGCTCCACCATCCGAACACCGTCGACAACCGCTTCCTCCATCCACTCAGCCGCTCGGGAACCTGCCGACCCGCACGTGCTCACGGCGTGCGGCGGAGGGGTAGTTCAGCGTGTGACCCGGCGCCTGCGGGGGGTCGCACCCGGTCGACGGTCCGACGACGGGGCACTCGACGATCGCGTCAAGCGCGTGGCCAGGGACGCGATCGTCGGGTGCTCGAACAGGGCCACGAGACCGACACCGTGCGCGTTCACCTCACCGAGCCGGGACATGACCACCAACAACTTCGCCGAGTCGCCGCCGACGTCGAAGAAGTTGTCGTGCACACCGAACTCGTCGGAGCCCAGCACCTCGCGCCAGATCTCCAGCAGCCTCGACTCCACGGCGGTGCGAGCCGCCCCCACGGTTGCGCGTCGCTGAACGGCGGGGGGCTCGGGCAGGGCCGCGTGGTCCAGTTTCCCGTTCGCGGTCACCGGCATGCGCGGCAGTGCGACGAAGACGTCCGGCACCAGGTGGACGGGCAGCCGGTCGACCAGGTGGGACCTCAACCCGGACGGAACGTCGAGCACGCCACCGCGCAGCACCACGTAGCCGACCAGCCGCACCGTTCCACCCGGCCCCGTTCGCGGCCGAACGACCGACTCGACGACCAGTGGATGGGTCGACAGGGCGGACTGGACGTGGGCCGGTTCCACGCGGTACCCGTTGACCTTGAACTGGTCGTCCAAACGGCCCAGCACCTCGACGTTGCCGTCGGCGCGCACGCGTGCTCGATCGCCGGTGCGGTGGACGACCGCGCCGACCACGTCGGAGAAGGGGTCGGGGAGGAAGCGCTCGGCGGTCAGGTCGGGCCGGTGCAGGTAGCCGAGTGCGACACAGGCGCCACCGATGTGGAGTTCGCCCTCCACGCCCACCGGCACCGGACGGCCCTCCGGGTCCAGGACATGCGCTGTGACGCCGTCGATCGGCAGGCCGACGGGCACGACCCCGCCGTCGAGGTCCGCGTCTTCGACGGCGTAGGCCATCGAGGTGATCGTCGTCTCGGTCAGCCCGTACGCGTTCACGAGCGGAAGGCCGACGGTCCTCCGCCAAGCGGTCACCGCCGCCGGGTCGACGCCTTCGCTGCCGATCACGACCAAGCGCAGGGCGGGCACCTCCACGCGATCCGCGGTCGCGAGTGTCGCGACCCACCGCTGCCAGTAGCCGGAAGGCAGGTTCACGACGGTCACCCCGGCGCGGTCGAGCGCCTCCGCCAGCTTCTCCGGCGGCGGCGGGGTCGGGCAGAGCACGACGCAGCCACCGGACACCAGCGTGGGGAAGATCTCCTCCGCCGCGACGTCGAATCCGATGTTCGCGAACTGGAGAACCCGGTCGGCGGGGCCGAGGGAGTACCTCTTGGACATGGCGGACGCGTGGTTGGCCAATGCGCGGTGCGGCACCGCCACGCACTTGGGCTCACCGGTCGATCCCGAGGTGAAGATCGCGTACGCGAGGTCCTCCGGCGCGACCACGGCGACCGGGCTCCCCTGCGAGGTCGGCCCGTCCCAGACCGGTCGAACCGTCGTCGCGTTCGCCGGGGCGAGGTCGTCGTCCACGTCCGAGGTGGCGATCACGAACTCGCTGCGAGCCAGTCGCAGCAGTTCGGCGATCTGGGCTCGGGAGTGGCGGGCGTCCAGGGGGAGGTAGGCGGCGCCCGTTCGCAGCACTCCGAGCAGCGCGGGCACCATGTCGAGGCCACCCCCCGTCAGGACGCCCACGACGTCGCCGGGCCGCACCCCGGCGGAGAGCAGTTGCTCGGCCGCCGCCGCGGACCTCAGTTCGAGCTCCGCATAGGTGATCCCCACGCCGTCGAGTTCGACCGCGACCGCTCCCGCCGCTTCGGCGGCGCGGTGGGCGACAGCGCGTGGCACACAGTGGTCGATCGACATCAAAACACCACTCACGGATTCGGGACGGCCGATCACGTCGTTCGTCCGGAAACCGTAGGCAGGCGGGAAAACGAACACAAGCGAATGCGATTTTCGAGCAAGTGCAGTGCACGAAAGTACACCGGAAAACACGTCTCAAATCGAATTGCATAAGAGACGGTTAAGAAGTTTTGCATTTTGTCGTAACACGGAACCGGAGAGGCGTGGGGAAGCGCGGGCGGGGCGGGCGGCCGGCCCGCCGCCGCTCGCGGCACCCCGCCCCCGCCGCTCCGGTGACGGGGTGACCACCTGGAACCCCTAGGAGTGCCGCCCGGCCATCAAGGTGTCGAAGGTCGGAAACGACAAAGCGATCGCGCTGCCGGTGAAGTTCCCGACCCACCCGTCGTCATCGTGGAAGAACCGGATGGAGACGTAATCCGGCGTCGTGCCCATGTCGAACCAGTGCGTGGTGTTCGCGGGCACGCTGAGCAGGTCGCCCGCCTCGCACAGGATCCCGAAAACCTTCCCCTCCACGTGCAGGTAGAACACCCCCGCCCCGCGCGCGAAGAACCGGTCCTCGTCATCATCGTGCGTGTGCTCCGCAAGGAACTTCTTGCGGGCAGCAGCAGCCCCCTCCACCCACTCGGGGTCGTCCGACGGCGTCATGTGCATCGCGTCCACGAGGATGTACCCCTCGGTCTCCACGACCCGGTCCACCTGCGCCCGGTACGCCGCCAACACCTCCTCCGACGTAGGCGTGGCGGACAAGCCCTCCACGACGGGCCAGTTCTCGTACCGAACGCCCAGCCGCTTCAACTCCACGGCGATCTCGCTCGGCACGTCCGTCCTGGTCAGCACGGTTCCCGGATCCGAATCGGGCCACACGGTCAGCAGGGTCATCGGTTGTCCCTCCTCGTCTCGACGGTGAAGCGGAGCAGCCAGTCGAGGCACTCCGCGCGGTGTCGTGCCTGGTGCAGGTCGTCTCCCCACACGTACACCCCGTGCCGGGCCACGATCAAGGCCGGGGTGTCCTTGCGGTAGCCGACCTCGAAAGCGTCGCCCAGCACCCGCATGTCCTGCGAGTTGGGGACGACCGGGATCAGCACGTCGTCGTCGTGCGCCGAGCGACCGAAGCCCTTGAGCATCTCCAGGTCGCGCAGCGGCACGCCCCGCGGCCAGTACTCCCCCGCCACGACGGGAGCCATGGCGTGGACGTGGATGACCGCGCCCGCCCCGGACACCTGCGCGATGCGGCCGTGCAGGCCCGCCTCTGCGGACGGGATCTTCACCGGGTCGGTGGTCGCGCCCTCCGCGTCGATGATCACGACGTCGTCCGCGGTCAACTCGCCCTTGTCCTTGCCGCTGACCGTGACCGCCAGGCGCAGCGGGTCGCGGTCGAGGACCACCGACAGGTTGCCGGACGTGCCGCGCATCCACCCCATCGCGGTGTACCGGGCGCACTCGGCGGCGAGGGCCTCGCCTGCCTCCAGCAGGTCCATCACAGGGCCCGCACGGTCCGGTGTGGACCGAAGTCGGCGTCGCCGTACGGCTCGCCGATTCGGGCCACGCCAACGGTTCCCCATCCCGCCGCGGCCGCGGCGTGGAGTTCGGCGGGGACGTCGGAGTAGAAGACGATCTCCTCCGGCTGGGCTCCCAGGGCGGCGGCGATCGTCTTGTACGACTGCTCCTCGCGCTTGGGGCCCGCGTTGACGGTGTCGAAGTGGTGCTCGAACAGCGGGGTCAGGTCGCCGGTCGTGGTGTGGGCGAAGAACGCGATCTGGCCGGGCACCGAGCCGGAGGAGAACACGGCCAGGCGGGAACCGCCGTCGTGCCACGCCTTCAGCGCGGGGACCACGTCGGGAAACAGTTCCGCGACCAAGTCGCCGTTCGTGTACCCCTGCTGCCAGATGAGGCCCTGCAACGCCTTCAGCGGCGCGATCTTCTGGTCGCGGTCCATCCAGTCGTGCAGCACGGTCACCAGGTCGGCCGTCGTGGCGTCCGACGGGAGGTCGGCGAGCGCCTTGACCTGCGCCACGGCCTCGACCACGGCCGGGTCCTCCGGGTGCTCGTCGATCCACGGGCCCAAGCGGGGGCGGGCGTAGTCGTAGAGGACCACGAGGACCTGGTCGGTCGAGCTGAGGGTGCCCTCGATGTCCAGGACGACCCACGTCGGGGTGCTCACTGCTGTTCTCCTCGGTAGTAGTCGGCCAGCGCGGTCGGGGCGAAGACGCCGCGATCGGTGACGACCGACGTGACGAACCTCGGCGGGGTGATGTCGAACGCCGGGTAGAGACCGCGGACGCGGTCGCTGGCCGTGCGCCTGCCCAGGGTGGACAGCACCTCGTCGCCGGGGCGGTATTCGATGGGGACGTCGGCGGCGGTCGGGGCGAGCCGGTCCGGGGCCTGCACCAGGGCGTGGAACGGGACGTCGAACGCCGTCGCCGCGACGGCCAGGCCGAGGGTGCCGATCTTGTTCACGACGTGGCCGTCCATGGTGACGCGGTCGCCCGCGGTGATCAGGGCGTCCACCTCGCCGGAGCTGAGCACGGCCGCGCCCATGCCGTCGGTGATGAGGGTGGTGTCGACGCCCATCTCGGCGAGCGTCTCGGCGGTGAGGCGCGCGCCTTGCAGGTACGGGCGGGTCTCCGTGCAGATGAACCGCAAGCGCTTGCCCGCCCGGTGGGCGGCGTGCACGGTCTCCGTCAGGTACAGGTCGGCCCAGCAGTGGGTCATCACGCAGGCGTCGTCGGCCAGCAGCGCCGCGGTGGACGTGCCGAGCGCGCGGCTGCGGGACCGGTAGCGCTCGTCGCCCGCCTTCGCCCCGGCCAGCGCGGCGGCTTCGAGCGCCGCGCCGGTCGTCGGACCCGCCGCGTCCACGGCCGTCAACACGGCGGCCACGGCCTTGCGCAGGTGGTTGTTGGTGCGGCGGGTGCTCTCCAGGCGTTCGGCGGCGCGGCCGAGGTGCGCGCGGGCGTCGGCGGCGTCCAGCCCCGCCGCCTCGCGGGCCGCGAGGACCAGGCCCCACAGCACCGCGAAGTACGGGCCGGACGACTGGGTGACCATGTCCTCGATGGCCTTGGCGACGTCCTCGACCGTCGTGCACCGCACCCAGGTGCGCTCGAACGGGAAGTTCCGGCGGTCGAGGACGTGCACGCCGTCGTCGGCCAGCCGGACGCTGTTCGCGAGCACCGGCTCCATCAGCTGTACCCGGTGAACGGCGCCCGTCCGCCGGTCAGGAAGTACTCCCCCACCTCGCGGGCCTTGTAGCTCACCGGGTCGTGCAGGGTCAGCGTGCGGGAGTTGCGCCAGAAGCGGTCGAAGCCGTAGCCGGAGGCCGTCGCGCGGGCCCCGCACAGCTCGAACACCTTGGACGTCGTGTCGTTGACGACCCGCGTCGAGAACACCTTGGCCGACGAGATCGTGGCGGCCGTCGCGGCGCGCTGCTCGGCGGTCAGCGCCGCGCCAGCGTCGGACGCGGCCAGCAGCGCCTCGGACGCGTGGTCGGCCAGCAGCCCGGCGGCCTCGACCTGGGCGACCAGCTCACCGTAGGTGGCCAGGACGTACGGGTCGGCGGTGGCCGTGTCGACCCCGCTGAGGAACCACGGCCGGGTCGTCGAGCGCGTGTAGCGGGCGGCTTCGGCGAGCGCGCCCTCCGCGATGGCGACGTAGAGCTGCGCGAGCACGAGCTGAAACCCCAGAGCCGCCAACGACAGCCGCGGCGACGCGTCCTCGTCGGGCTGCACGCCGAGCACGTTCGCCGCGGGCACGAACACCCCGGCGAACACCACGCCACCACTGGCCGTGAGGCGCTGCCCCATGTTGTCCCAGTCACCCGCGAACGAGAGCCCCTCGGTCCCGCCGTCGAGCAGGAACGTCAGCTTCTCGCCGTTGTCCGTCCGCGTGGCGCTGACCACCAGCCGATCCGCCAACGCGGCCCCCGTGGCAAACGTCTTGCGCCCGTCCACGACGAACCCACCGTCCACCGGCGTGAGCTTCAACGCCGCGTCCAACGGATTGCTGACCCCGGCCCAGAACAGGTTGTCGCCGACCTCGTACGGCACGTCGAACAGCCCACTGCGCCAGATCTGGAGGTAGTGGTAGCCGAGCAGGTGCCCGATGTTCGCGTCCGCCGCCCCGACGACCCTGGTGACCGCCTGCTGCGTCCCCCACTCCGAGATCGTCAGCAACCCGGACTGCTTGAGCAACTCAAGCTCCCGCACAGGCGACCCGCCAAGCCGATCCCGCTCAGCGGCATCAACCCGCAACGCCGTGGCCAACTCCTCGGCGACGGTCAGCCACTTCTGCCGACCCTCGGTGAACGTCATGCAACTGCCTCCAGACTCCGCGACGCGCCCGGTCAGCCGAGCGCAGTTCGAGCCTAATGGCCGGTCACGACACGTGGATGAGCGTCTCGCCACATGAACACTCAGACGGGGAGGGGCTGCCTCACCCTGGCGGCGTGAGTCAGGCCGAGGCTCGCCAAGGCCTTCTCGGGACTGCCCGCGTTCCGCGCGGGGTGCCGCTCGACGAACTTCCGCCACACCTTCCGGTCGTGCCGCAACGCCGCCAGGTACTCGACGCACAGTGCCGGGGGGATGGTCTGGCAGCGTCCGCGTGCGGCCTTCAACGCGGAGACCATGAGCGGGGTGCCGGCAGGGCTCTGCTCCGCAGCCTTGATGATGCCGGTGATCATCTCTTCACGGCCGGCGAGAAACGCCTTCCAGTAGGCCTCGTCCGCCGCGTCGATCGACTTGCCGTCGTCCAACAACGCGAACACGCCTTCGGCGAGGCAGTCGCCGAACTCCTCGACACGTGCTCGGTTGTCGTTCGCGAACGGGTCGTACGGCTTCTGCTCCGCGTACCCGGTCACCGCCGTGAGCCGCAGACCTCGGTCGTCGAGCAGGAAGAACCAGTCCTCGTTGTAGACGTCCGGGAAGAACGACGCCATCGACCGCGTGCCCACGGCGAGGGCTCCGCCACCGATGAAGGTCGTCTGGAAGCCTCCGACCTCGCGGTAGGCGTGGCACACCACAGAGTTGTCCGGGTAGCCACCGATCCGCAAGCCCACGCCCGCGTAGGAACCCACCAACCCGGCGGCTTTGGCCAGGTCACGCGGGTCGGGGACCTTGATGTCGTCGTCGAGGAAAACCACACGGCTCCACCCCGCCGAGGTGGCGAACAGCAGGCCCAGGTTGCGCTTGAAGCTCGTGTCGGTTTTGCGGTCGAAGCGCGTCTTGGCCAGCAGTTGGGTGGTTCGGAACTGCGGTAGGAGGCCGGCGCTCACCTGGCCGACATCGATCGCGACGACATCCACCCCGTGCTGCTCGGCGAGTTCGACGGTCTTGCCGGTGTCCGCTCGCCCGCTGCACAAGACCAGCAGGTGGCATTCGAGATCGCGGGCCAACTCCATGACGGACCGCAGGTAGGGCCACGTGCGGTTGGTCGGCACGATCAGCGCGTCCACCTCAGCGGGCGATCCGTCCACCTTGGCCAGTAGCGAGTTGTGGTCACCGTGGTGCCTCATCCCTGCGGCCACTCGAACAGCCGGTTGTCGGACTCGGTCCAATCGGGAGTCACCACTTGCCTGTTGGCGATGGTCACACGGGTGATCATGCTGTAGGAAACCTGCCCGTCGAATCTGCCCCTGAGGTAGTCCTCGTTCCGGTCCCGGAACTTCGCGTCGGTCAAGGCCCTGACCGCCCCGAGGGTGCCTCGACCGAACATTCCATTGCAGATGGTGACGGTGCGCTTCTTGTTGTACGGGTTGAGGCCCCGGTAGAACTGCGCCACGTCCTCGACCAGTTCACCATTGGCGAGGATCGGGGCGAACACCCGGTCCTCGTCGCCTTCCCGAACGGCGAACCCACCTACATCGGATACGGTCTCGCGCTCCGCCTGGTTCACCGGGAGGTCGACCCGGTCGACGACGTCCTTCGTGACGATGTTCCAGTCCACGCCGCCGAGCAGCACCAGGTGAGTCGTGTAGTCGTCCGGCGTGAGCGAGTCGGCCGTGCGGAAGTGGACCACGCTGCGGGGGTTCACCGAGCGGATGTGGCCGTGCAACTCGATCAGCGAGTCCAGGTCGGCGTAGGTGTACAGCTCGACGTAGTCCGGGCTTGCCGGATCGGTGAACGGCGTCGGGGAAATCTGGTCGTCGGGCAACTTCGCCACGACGACGGTGATGTCGAATGCGTCGCGAAAATACCAGAAGCCGTGGTCAGCGCTACCGGACTCGACCAGCCGCTCCATCTCGGCGAGCAACTGGTCGCGAGACCTGACCTCGTCGTCGGTAAGACCTGCCTCACTGAGGAGCCGGTACGGCCCGCCCTCGATCGAGCGTTTCGAGGCGAAGAAGGTGGCATAGGCGTCAAGCCTCGCCGGAGGTGGGATCGCCTTGCCGCTCTCCCACGACGAGAGCAGAGCAGTGCTCGCGCCAAAGACCGCCGCCAACTGCCCCTGAGTGATGGGCACACCGTTCCGGCCCCCTGGACGCAACGCCTTCAGGCGACGCGCGAGAGCGGAGGACGAGCGATCAACGGTCATGCCGCGACCCTTCAGTG
Source organism: Umezawaea sp. NPDC059074 (assembly GCF_042738955.1). Classification (NCBI taxonomy): domain Bacteria; kingdom Bacillati; phylum Actinomycetota; class Actinomycetes; order Pseudonocardiales; family Pseudonocardiaceae; genus Umezawaea; species Umezawaea sp. NPDC059074. The sequence goes on along the minus strand of NZ_JBHYHC010000034.1, from coordinate 3,028 downwards.
AAGTTTACTGAACCCCTGAAGAGCCACCAGAGTACATGACGAAACTCGACCGATGAACCTCGTTCACCTGTGACTAAGCGGAACAGAACCACCTTTTGTCACATATTTTGCGTTGTCAACGATCGACACGGGACATACAATCCCGTTGCTGAGCATTCACTGAACCCCAGCAGTTGGATCAACGCCCTTCATGCCCTCCGGGCAGCGTGAACAACCCCCGGACGCCGGGTCCCCGATGGGCCTTACCTATCGTTGTCCACCATGGGAAGCACTCGGGCGACTCTCCACAGTGCCGTGGGCCGGTCCGCTGGTGGGCGGCCTGCTCACCTGGTCGTGGCTGAGCGCTTGGTCGACAACTGCCCGGTCACGCGGAACGTCTACAAGGATCCGGCGCAGCGGAACGTGGTGCGGTGGGGTCGGCCTGGGCAGCCGGAGACCTGGACGAACCAGAGCCAGTGCGCCTCGTTCATCACGGCGGTGTTGCGGCGGGCCTATCCGAAGTGGGCCACGCGGTGGTTCTTCGCCAAGCACTTCGGGTCCCAGAGCCCCTATGCGCGGGACTACCTGAAGGCGTTCGCGAGCGGGACCGTGCCGCGGATGACCCTGGTCGATCAGGTCGCCGACCTGCGGCCCGGTGATCTGATCGCGATCGACTTCCGCAAGGACCAGGGCACCCACACGGGGCACATCGTGATGGTGCGCGAGGTCAAGGAGGTCCTGCACGGGCGTGGGGCCGTGGACGGCGAGACGCAGTACGCGGTGGAGATCGTCGACTGCACGTCGGAGCCGCACGGGATGTTCGGTGTCGGCGAGTACGCCTCGTTCCCGGACAGCCGGATCGTCGACGAGACCACGCAGCACACCGGCGCGGGCTACGGGCACATGATGTTCTACGCCTCGGACGCCACGGGCGGGTTCAGCCGGTACCGGTGGAGCGTCAACAGCGCCGAGTCGTCCCCGGTCGAGGACCGGCCGCTGGTCGCCGTGCGGCTTGGGCTGTTCGGGTGAGCGGCTCCCACCTCGGCTAACACCCCTCGGACACCTGGCGACAGCAAGGTGATCCGAGAGGAAGTGCCCGATGGCCGCGAAGAAGCCCGCCAAGGGCCGTGACGAGCTGCTGGTCTCGCTGCGGCGGTTCATCCGCGCCAAGGGCTCGGACTTCCTGCGCGACGACAACGTGTCCTCCATCGGCGTGGGCTACAAGCAGCGCGACGGCAAGCCCACCAAGGAGATCTCGGTCCAGTTCACCGTGCGGCAGAAGGCGCAGCCGGAGGAACTGGAGGCGTTGGACACCGTGGCGCTGCCGAAGTCGATCCTGGTGGACGGCGTCGAGGTGCCGACGGACGTGCTGCAACGGGACTACAAGCCGGACTTCAAGGTGGTGGCCGAGGCCGCGGCCGTCGAGCGCAAGATCCGGATCGACCCGATCGCACCGGGCGCGAGCGTCGGTCACGTCAAGGTCAGCGCGGGCACGATCGGCTGCATCGTCTACGACAAGGCCGACGGAACCCCTTACGTGCTCAGCAACTGGCACGTGCTGCACGGCGCGAAGGGCGCGCTCGGCGAGGACGTCGTCCAGCCCGGCGCGCACGACGACAACCGGGTCGACCGCAACCGCCTCGGCAGGCTGGTGCGCTCCTACCTGGGCAAGGCGGGCGACTGCGCCATCGCGTCCATCGAGGACCGGGCGTTCGACGTCACCGCGATGGAACTCGGCGTCGCCGTGACCCAGATCGGCGAGCCGGAACTCGGCGACAAGGTCGTCAAGAGCGGTCGGACGACCGGGGTCACGCACGGGGTCGTGCGGCGCGTGGACACGCTGGTGAAGATCGACTACGGCGGCACGGCCGGGGTGTGCGAGATCGGCGGGTTCGAGATCGGCGTGGACGAGCGGAACGCGCCCGCCGACGGCGAGATCAGCTCCGGCGGCGACTCGGGAGCGGCCTGGATCTTCAAGATGGGCAACGGCAGGCCGAGCAAGGTGTTGGCTGGCCTGCACTTCGCGGGCGAGGGCGGTGGCGACCCGGACGAGCACTCGCTGGCCTGCCTGCCGAAGTCGGTGTTCGAGAAGCTGGAGATCACCCTCGACCCGCCGACCGTCGCCGTGCAGGCCGCGCCGACCGGCTTCGACGTGGACTTCCTGGGCACGCGGGTGAGGACGCCCGCGTTGACCGCGTCCACGAAGGACGACGCCGTGCTCGTGGGCGGCACCGAGCGGATCGACTACACGCACTTCTCGCTGGCCATGAGCAAGTCGCGCAGGTTCGCGCTGTGGGTGGCGTGGAACATCGACGGCGGCGCGCTCAAGAAGCTCGACCGCGCGGGCATCCCGTTCGTCAAGGACCCGCGCGTGCCCGCCGAGTTCCAGGTCGGCGACGAGCTGTACAAGAACAACCGGCTCGACCGCGGGCACATCGCCCGGCGGGCCGACCTGGTCTGGGGCAGCGACGCCGTGGCGGACCGGGCGAACACGGATTCCTTCTACTTCACCAACATCACGCCGCAGATGGACGACTTCAACCAGAGCGCGAAGGCCGGGCTCTGGGGCGAGCTGGAGAACGCGCTGTTCGCCGACGTCGAGGTCGACCGGCTCCGGGTGTCCGTGAGCGGCGGGCCGGTGTTCGCCGCCGACGACCGGGTGTTCCGCGAGGTGCCGTTGCCGCGGGAGTTCTGGAAGGTGATCACGTTCGCCGAGGGCGGCGTGCTCAAGACCAAGGCGTTCCTGCTCACGCAGAACCTGGACCAGCTCGAAGCGCTGGACCTGGACGAGTTCCGGGTCTACCAGGTGACGATCGCCGAACTGGAGCAGCGCACCGGGCTCGAGTTCCCCGCGGCGGTGCGCGACGCCGACACCACGGCTCCCGAGGTGCTCGAAGCGGCCGAGCGCGAACCGCTGTCGAGCACCGAGGAGATCCGCTGGTCGTGAGCGGCCGGGAGGAGGTCTTCGGGGCCGCCCCCGCCCGAACGGGCCGGCGAGCGGTGGCAGCGGGACCCACCCCCCCCGCGCGGCGGTTGGCGCCGGCGGCGG